>CAMOYN010000056.1 GCA_946630035.1 uncultured Lachnospiraceae bacterium | reverse complement strand
TCAGTCGTTATCCGGCAGCAGCTTCACATTGACCATGATCATCCGGACGGACTGTCCTTCCTGAAGTTCCAGGTCCTCCGGGGCACTGGAGAAGGGGATGTCTCCCTCAAATTCGCTCATCTCGATGCGAATCCATTCGCAGGCTTCCTCCCGTAGGGCTTCCAGGGCGTCGAACAGGTCGTTGCCTTCTGCCGTGCATCCCACAAGGTCCGGAACGGAGGCATGAACTTTCCCGTTCTCCATGGGTGTGATTACTGCCGGATAGGTAAATGTCATTGGTTTGTCCTCATTTCTATGTTTACTACAGATAGTTTCTGCCGCACCTTTTCCGATGCCTTCTCAGCGTTCTTCTCCGTCCTCTTCCGGAGGGATCGGCAGTCCCTGCCGGCGGTACATCGTTTTCCGCACGGCCCGGAGTATATTGTCATATCCGGTGCAGCGGCACAGATGTCCGGAGAGAAGTTTTCTGAGTTCATCGTCGGTGTAAATCTTGCCTTTCTGGAGAATCGTCTCGGCTTCCAGTATGAAACCGGGGGTGCAGAATCCGCACTGGATGGCGGTCTCATCCACGAAGGCCTGCTGCAGGTCGCTCAGTTCACCTTTCGGACCAGTCAGTCCCTCCAGGGTCGTGATATTCTTCCCGTCGGCCCAGATGGCCATATAGATACAGGAATTAAAACATTCTCCGTCGATGATGACGGCGCAGGCGCCGCACTCTCCTACTTCACAGCCCTTCTTCACCGAGGTCAGGCTGTAATCGTTCCGGAGCATATCCGTCAGGGAGGCGCGTACGTCTACCATGGCGGTCCGCTCCTTGCCGTTGATGGTACAGGTGACCATCTTGAATTGCCTGTTACTCATGCCAGCTCACCTCCGCTCCTCTTTACCGCTTCGCAGAATGCATCTTTGGCCAGAGTCTGACACAGATGCAGACGAAGATCTTTGGATGCCCGCCAGCTGTCTCTCGGTGTCACGTCTTCCAGTACCGCCTCCCCGATCTGATCCGCCAGATCGGCTGACAGGGCGGCCTTCCGGAATTTTTCTTCGGTTTTTACGGCCCGGATCGGGACCGGAGCCGCGACACCGAAACCGATCCTCAGATCTTCCAGTGTCTTTTTGTCATCCGACAACTTCACATTCACCGAGCAGCCGGTGGTGGCGATCTCCATCGCCCGGCGCATGCCGTATTTGATGTAGAATCCTTTGTATCCTTCGTAGGATTTCTTCGGGATCCGGATGCTGGTCTGGATTTCTCCCGGACGGATATCCGTCTTACCGGCTCCCAGGTAAAACTGGGCGATCGGGAGGATACGCACGCCATCCGGGCCGGTCAGTTCGATCTGAGCATCCCAGGCAAAGAGTGTGGAGGCAGAATCCGCCGAAGTGACACCGTTGCAGGTATTTCCCCCGATGGTACCGATGGCACGGATCTGCGGGCCGCCCACCATATCCACGGCCTCTCCCAGAACACCGATATGTTCCTGAATCAGAGGGTCGGCCGTGATGTGGGAGAAGGAAGTCAGAGATCCGATCACCAGGGTTCCGTCCTCCTCCAAATGTACTCCTCGAAGCTCGTCCAGGCCATAAATGCTGATCATTTCCCTTCCGGCCAGTTTTCCTTCCCGGATCTTAATCAGTACATCCGATCCGCCGGCCAGAATGACGGCTTCCGGATGCTGCTGTCTGAGTTTTACGGCATCCGCCACGCTGGATGCCTCATACATAGCTTTTATATCGTACATGTCATTCCCCCCTTTCAGATCAGATGTGCTTCTTTGAATTTTTCATACAGCAGATGCGGGCGCATGGGAAGTTCGTCCAGACCCACACCGGTGGCCTGGAGAATGGCATTCCGCACGGCGGGAGCCACCGGCAGTACCGGAGGTTCACCCAAGGCTTTCGTGCCATAGGCACTGGTGGGTTCCGCATTCTGCACAAATCTGGCCTCCAGATGAGGGTGATCCATGGTGGTGGACAGTTTGTAATCCAGCAGATTTCCGTTCAGGAGACGCCCGGTCTTCTCATCATACAACATTTTTTCCGATAATGCATACCCTAATCCCATGCTCATGCCGCCCTGTACCTGGGCTCTGGCCAAAGCCGGGTTCACCAGGGTGCCGGCGTCATGTACATTGATCAGTTTCAGCACTTTCACCTGGCACATCTCGAGGTCCACCTCTACCTCGGCGAATCCGCAGCCGAAGCTGTAGGCATTGGTCTTAAGCTGGGCGGTTTTCTCCATGGTCAGATGTTCACAGTTCTCCAGATCGTAGAGCTTCTGTTTCGCCAGATCTCCCAGACTCATCAGCACCCGTCCGTCGGTGGTCCGGATGATCTGATCATCCACGATATCCATCAGATAAGGCTGCATCCGGGTATAGGGGAATGCCACTTCCAGAATATGCTGTTTAAATGCCTCGGCGCATCCCCGCACCGCCATGCCCGCCGCATAGGTCTGGCGGGAGGCATAGGCACCGGTGCCGTAGGGCGTCACGTCCGTATCCTGACAGGATACCACATGCACCTTGTCAATGGAGATTCCCAGGGTCTCGGCTGCCATCTGGGCGAAAGCTGTATCCGCCCCCTGGCCGATCTCCGTCTCACCCACCTGCAGCTGGATCGAGCCGTCCTGGTTCATCACCATCCGGCAGGCAGAGGTCTCCAGGGAAATGGGCCATACGGCAGTATTATACCAGAATACGGAAAGGCCCACACCCCGGCGGAACCGGCCGGTCTGGTGGCTGTATTCTTTTCGTTTCTTTTCATATTCAATGTAGGCACTTCCCACATCCAGCGTCTGATTGAAACTGTCGCTGTAGAGCTCATTTTTGGAAAATGCATCCACATAGCCCAGGGGCATGGTGGTTTTGCGCCGGTATTCCAGCGGATCCAGTCCCAGGGCCTGGCAGATGTCATCCACATGGGATTCCAGGGCGAAGGTCACCTGCGGCATGCCGTATCCCCGCATGGCTCCGGCTACCTGCCGGTTGGTGAATACCGTCCAGGAGTCACACTCGATATTCGGGCAGGGATAGATCTGCGGAACGGCATTCATTCCCTTGGCGCATACACCGTGACCGTGGGAGGCATAGGCGCCCTGATTGGAATAACACTCCAGTTTCCGGCCCACCAGAGTTCCGTCCTTGCGCACCCAGGAAATCAGATGATAGCGGATCGCATGGCGGACCCGGCAGTTCTGGAAGGTCTCCTCCCGGGTGCACTCCAGTTTTACCAGACGACCGCCCACCTGCATGGACAGCCAGGCGCACAGCGGCTCATAGAGGGCATCCTGTTTATCGCCGAAACCGCCGCCGATATATGGTTTCACCAGGCGGACCATCCCCCAGTCGATCCCCAGGGCCTGTCCGATACAGCGCCTTGTAATATGCGGGATCTGGGTGGAAGCAACCACGTTGACCCTTCCGTTTTCCATATAGGCATAGCAGCAGGCATTTTCAATATGGCAATGCTGCACCGTGGGGGTATCATACCATCCTTCGATCCGGGTCAGCCCCGGTTCTTTTATGGCTTCCGCCAGATTTCCTCTGCGGATATCGGTATGAGCCAGAATATTATTCTTAAATCTCTCGTGAAGCTGAGGAGCACCATCCTTCATGGCCTCCTGCACGTCCAGGACGAAGGGCAGGACTTCGTATTCCACATGGATCTTTTCCAGAGCCCGGACCGCCGACACCTCATCTTCCGCCACCACCGCTGCCACATCATCTCCGTAGTAGCGCACGTGCTTCGTCAGCAGGTGACGGTCCATCACATCCTGGTGGGATTCCACGGTGGACCAGGGGTGACCTGCCGTGGGAAATGTGCACTCCGGCACATCAAAGCAGGTGAATACCCCGATCACTCCCGGCATATCCTCCGCTTCGGAAGTGTCCACGGATTTTACGATTGCATGAGCCACATTGGCGTGCAGAATCTTTGCCACCAATGCATTCTGATCGCAGAGATCATCCGTATACTTTGTTCTCCCCGTCGCCTTGTCATAGGAATCCACCCGGGGAATACTCTGGCCGATTTTCATAAGTCCTCTCCCTCCTCACATAATGGTAATAAACATGTACGCTAGATACCGACAAAAGCATCTGTGCGATTCAGATCTTTCTGCCGCAGACATATTTTGCTTCCAGTTTCCACCTCATCTCCGGCCGGTAAACGATGCGTGCAAGCCGCTCTGCGGGTGTATACCGCCTCAGCAGAGGGTGCGTGTTCACCGCCTCTTCTTCTCTTATTACCAGAATATCTGCCTCATAACCGGGTTCAAAGCTTCCGACCCGGCCGAAATACGCTCCGCCGCCTTTGGTGGCCAGCCAGAACGCCTGTTCGAATGTCAGAGGTTTCAGATTCTCATCTTCCAGACGCCAGCGCAGTTTGGATACCCCGACGGTATCCGCGATGCAGCGGAACATCGAGAGGCTGGCTCCTCCTGCCACATCGGTTCCCAGACCGACGGATATTCCTTCCTCCAGATATCGTCTTATCGGAGCAATCCCCGATGCGATATTCATATTGGACTGGGGACAATGGGCAACGACCACCTTCTCGTCTTTCAGGAGCTGTATCTCCTCCTCCGGGGAGCTGACGCAATGCGCCATCACAGCCCCCGTAAGGAGTCCCCAGTGCTGATAGGTGTCCGCATAGCAGGATGACCAGGGGCACAGTTCCTTGACCCAGGCAATCTCACTCCGGTTTTCCGACAGATGAGACTGCACAAGGAGATCATATTCTTCCCGGATACGGCCCAGGCGTTCCATCAGTTCATCGGTGCAGCTGGGGGTAAACCGGGGCGTCAGGATGGGTTTCGTCCTCTGAAATCTTCCCTGGCAGAGACTAAGCCACTCTCTCACCGACTGCTCCGCCTCTTCCGGAGAACGCTCGATCAGATTCTCCGGCCCGTTCCGGTCCATGTTCACTTTCCCCACGAAGGTAACCAGACCGCTCTCCTCCAGGAGTTCCATAAGCCGCATCGTGGCAGGGACATGCACCGTCCCGAAGATCACCGCCCGGGTTGTCTCACTGGCCTTCAGGTGTCTTACGAACTCCCGGTAGGCCGCCTCCGCATAGGCTTCGTCCCGGTAGTGCGCCTCCTCCGGGAAGGTATGCACCGCCAGCCAGTCCAGCAGTTCCAGATCCATTCCCAGACCGGTGTAGGAATACTGCGGCGCATGGGTGTGAAGATCCGTCATCCCCGGAAGAATCAGGGCATCTTTACAGTCTGTTACAGGGATTCCGTCAAATCTCTCCGGCAGTTCTTCGTAGACTCCTTCAACCTTTCTGTCCAGAACCACCAGATAGCACTGCTCCTTTTCCACCAAATGATCTTTATCTGGAGTATAGCAGATATCCCCCTTCAAAATCAATTGTTTTGGCAAAATTCTCCCCTCCTTTTTCAAATAAACAGACATTTTTCGCCGTCGATTATAAGCCATCAAAAAGAAAGAGCTGGCTACAGGTCATATGTAGTCAACTCTTTATGGTAGTTGGTAGATACTCCGGGCCGATTCCCGGATTATACATAATCTATGTCAGATATTCACTTGTACTTGTTTCTATATATTATATTAGTACAAAACCGAATATCTGTCAATCTGTCTTTGTCTTTCGAATTTATCTGAAGAATCTGTCCGGAATTTATCGCAACGGCTGCGGCAGTCGGTTCCTGTTTTCTGCCGGAATATAGTCCCGCATCCCCGCCAGACTGATCTCAATGGTAGAGGCGTTGTGCAGCAGGGCGGTCATCGTGGGAGGAAGGACTCCCAGCAGCCCCATCAGGATCAGGAGGGAGTTGAAACTCAGGATCGTGCGGTAATTTCCGTGGATCCGGCGCATCAGGTTCTCCGCCAGTTCCCGCAGAATCACCAGACGGTTCAGGTCCTCCGCTGCGATGGTGATATCCGCTACTTCCCGGGCAATGGCTGCGCCGTCACTGATCGCGATGCCGGCATCCGCCTCCGAGAGAGCCGGGGCATCGTTGACGCCGTCGCCCACCATGATCACCCGCCGTCCCCGGCGGTGCTCTTCCTGGATAAAGGCGGCTTTCTCATCCGGGAGGACTTCGGAGTAGTATTCGTCCACTCCCACCATCCCGGCGATGGCGGCGGCGGTCCGCTCGCTGTCACCGGTCATCATGACGATCTTATCGAACCCACGCTCCCGGAGCTTACGCAACGCCACCGGCGCCTCCTGCCTCACGGGATCCTCGATCAGGATCACGGCGGAAAGCATGCCTCCGATGGCGAGATACAGGTGGGAAAACTCCGGCGGGAGCTGTTCAAACCGCTCCTCCTCCCCCTCGGGGATCCGGCATTTCTCATCCTCGAAGATGAAATGATGGCTCCCGATCCGGACTTTCTGTCCATCGATGCTGCTGGCGATTCCGTGGGCTACGATATATTCCACTTTCGAATGTTTCTCCTCGTGGAGCAGCCCTCGTTTCCTGGCTTCCTGCACCACCGCATTGGCGATGGAGTGGGGGTAATGCTCCTCCAGACAGGCTGCCAGCCGCAGCATCTCATTGCCGTCATTTCCGCCGAAGGAAACCACATCGGCCACCCGGGGGCTGGCATGGGTCAGGGTCCCGGTCTTGTCAAATACGATGGTTCTGGCTTCCGCGACCGCCTCCAGGAATTTTCCGCCCTTCACCGAGATATGATACTCGCCAGCCTCCCGCATGGCGGAAAGCACCGCGATGGGCATGGACAGCTTCAGCGCACAGCTAAAATCCACCATCAGGATCGAGGTCGCCTTGGTGGCATTTCGCGTGAGAAGCCAGGTCAGAGCCGCAGCCCCCATGGTATAGGGAACCAGCCGGTCCGCCAGATGGGATGCCTTGTCCTCGGCGGCGGATTTCATCTTCTCCGACTCCTCGATCATCGCGACGATCCGGTCATATCTTCCCGATCCGGCGGCCTGGGTCACTTCGATACGAAGCTCCCCTTCCTCCACCACCGTCCCGGCATATACCAGGCTGCCCGTCTTCTTGTGCACCGGAAGGCCTTCCCCTGTGATGGAGGCCTGGTTGACAGCACCTTCCCCGTCACAGACACAGCCGTCCAGCGGAATCATACTCCCCGTGCGGACAATCACCACATCTCCCGCTTTGATATCCCGGATATTGGCGAGAACCTCCTGACCGTCACCCGTCACGGTCCACACCTTATCCACATTCAGCGACATGGCCCTGGCCAGATCGTCCACGGACTTGCGGTGCGTCCAGTCATCCATGATATCCCCCATCTGAAGGAGGAACATCACACTGCCCGCCGTGTCAAAGTCCCCCCGGAGCATGGAAACCAGGATACTGGCGGCATCCAGGATCGGCACCTCGATCTTCCCCCGGCGAATCGTCCTTAGCCCCCGCCAGAGATAGGGAACGGATTTTGCCGCCGTCCACACCTTCCGCAACGGAACCGGGAAGAACCAGCGGGTGATCATCCTCCCCGCCACATGGTAGAACATCCGGTCCTCAAACTGCCTCTGCAGAGCCCGGCCGGACCGCTCCGGCACCACCGCCGTACAGTGCTGCGGATCGTAAGCCGCCATGGCCCGGATGACATCCCCACGATTCTCCTTCCTGAAAAAGATCAGCGCATTCGCCGTCCTCTCATTCACCTGAGCCTTCCAGACACCCTCCACCGCCAGCAGGTAACTCTCCAGCTGATCCGCCTGCGCCATCGTCATATGGCACATATTAATATGAATCCGGATGCGACCCCCGGATTCATGAAGTATTTTACATCTCATAGGCTCTCACCAACTCTGTGTCAGAGCCCCTATCACTCGGCACCCGCCGGCGCAGCCTTCGTCTCCTTCTCAGCGGCCTCCGCACACTCCAGCAGCGCTCTGGCGTCCTCGATCTCCTTCGCAGCCTCCTCGGCATACCGCTTCTCGTTGATCTCCTTCGCGTCCGCCGCGATATCCTCACAGTTCTCCTTCAGGGTCGTGGCCTTCTTCATCACACAGTCCTTCCCCCGCATCACAGCCGCCGTAATATGGGTATAGGCCATCTTCGCATCTTTACTCTTCAGAACATCCAGACCCGCCGTCCCCGCAAGAAAACCATAGGCCACCATTCTCACTAATCTCCACTTACTCATAGTCTTCACTCCTTTTTAGTCAATAACATCGTATGTCAGATAACAATTGTTTCTTGTTTCTGTCTATATATATAATTTTAATCGTTAGCTCAGACTATTACCATATAAGTAAGTGATAATATTTCTCATTATTATTCTGCTTTCTTAACCTCCTCGCTCGCTACGATTTCCCTGGTTTTCTCTTCCCGTTCCCGCTGCCATAATTCATATCTCTTAATGAGTCAGAAGGGACGGTTCTTTTTGACTCATTGCAAGCAATGAGTCAAAAAGAACCGTCCCTTCTGACTCATATGTAGTTTTTATCCGAGCATCATGCGGTCGTTGGCGAATTCTTCGCCGGAGGCTTGTTCAAATTTCTGGAGAAGCTGGGATACCTTGAGGTTCTTTTTCTCTTCTCCGGATACATCGTAAATGATCCGGCCCTCGTACATCATGATCAGGCGGTTGCCGTGGGCGATGGCGTCTTTCATGTTGTGGGTGATCATCATGGTGGTCAGGTTGTGTTCGGTGACGATGCGTTCGGTGGCGTCCAAAACCTTTTCGGCGGTCTTGGGATCCAGGGCGGCGGTGTGCTCGTCCAGGAGCAGCAGCTTCGGGCGCTGCAGGGTTGCCATCAGGAGGGTCAGAGCCTGTCTCTGTCCGCCGGAGAGGAGTCCGACTTTGGCAGTCAGGCGGTCTTCCAGTCCCAGGTTCAGGATCTTCAGTCTCTCTCTGTATTCGTCACGCTCGGCGGGTGTCACTTCCCAGCGGAGGCCGCGCTTTTTGCCGCGGCGTTTGGCCAGTGCCAGGTTCTCTTCGATCTGCATCGTCGCGGCGGTTCCGGTCATGGGATCCTGGAAGACGCGGCCGATGAGGCGGGCCCGCTTGAAATCCGGCAGGCCGGTCACATTTTCCCCGTCGATCACGATGGATCCGGAGTCCACGGGCCACACGCCGGCGATGGCATTCAGCATGGTCGATTTACCGGCGCCGTTGCCGCCGATGACGGTGACAAAATCTCCCTCCCGCATATTCAGGCTGACGCCGCAGAGGGCTTTCTTCTCATTGATGGTTCCGGGATTAAATGTCTTATAGATTTCTGTCAATTCCAGCATTTATTTTCCCTCCCCTCTCCTGGCTGCCATCTTGCCGGCCCGGCTGAAGGAGCTCTGAGCCTGCCCGCGCAGGTACGGCACTGCCAGGAATACCGCTACGATAATGGCGGTGAACATCTTCATCAGGTTTGAATCGATCTTGAGCCAGAGCACCAGTGTATAGACCAGATAATACAGGATGCCGCCGACCACAACGAAGAACAGACGTCCCAGGAAATTCAGACGTTTCCCGAGAACAGCTTCTCCGATTACTTCACCGATAATAACTGCCGCCAGGCCGATGACGATGGCACCGCGGCCGCTGTTGACATCAGCGAAGCCGGAATACTGGGCTGCCATGCCGCCGGAAAAAGCGACCATGGCGTTGGAAAGTGCCAGTCCCAGCACCTTCATTACATTGATATTGATTCCCTGAGCCTTGCTCATCTCAGGGTTGCAGCCTGTAGCCCGCAGTGCGGATCCCAGTTCGGTCCCGAAGAAGGCATACAGGAGCAACACCACAGCGATGGCAAGAATGCCGCCGATCAGGATTGCGTGATTTACATTTCGTCCGGAAACCACCAGGGCATATTTATCCACGCTGACCGCCTGATTCGCCTTCATATGCATGATCATTAGGTTCACCGAGTACAATGCGTACTGGGTCAGGATACCTGCCAGAATGGCCGGAATACCCAGCTTCGTGTGAAGCAGTCCCGTGACGGCTCCGGCAATCAGGCCGGCGCAGGCAGCGCACAACATCGCCACCCAGGGATTCATCCCTCCGAGAATCAGCATAACCGTAACCGCCGCCCCGGTAGAAAATGTTCCGTCCACGGACAGATCTGCCACATCCAGCACCCGGAAGGTGATGTAAACTCCCAGTGCCATCAGTCCCCAGATCAGGCCCTGTGCAATACCTGCCGGGAATCTTCCCAGCAGATTCGCCGGGTTCAATGATGCAAAATAAGCTGCCATACGTAATCTAATCTCCCCTCTTGTTTCCTTGTTTCTTTCGCAGCGGGATCCATGCTCCCTCCGAAATTACGTCGTAATCTGTCCTGATTATCGTGCTTTAACAGATGCGTAAAATGGGAGCTGTCCTTTGACAGCCCCCATCGAACTTGCATTTTCAACCGCTGCCTGCCATGGGAATATTCCCTGGCATGTCATCCGGAGACGTACCGGTTAACTCTCTATAGAATAGCTAAAAACCGGCTTTTCGTCAATGCCCGTAAGACATTTTTTACTCTGCGGGTTCATAAGCTGTGTAGTCTTCGGGAACGGTGATTCCCAGAGCTTCACACATTGCAGGATTGTATTCCTTTACAGGATTCTGGAAGTACTCAATGGGCATCTCGGAGATATTTGCTTCGCCGTTCAGAATCTTCACAGCCATCTCACCAGTGGTTCTTCCAAGGTCATAGTAGTTGATGGACAGGGTAGCAATACCGCAGCCAGCCATGATGTTCTCTTCACCGGCGATGATCGGGATGCCAGCGGGCTGAGCTACATTATTTACAGCCTCAACGCAGGATGCTGCGGTGTTATCGGTAGGAATGTAAAGAGCATCATTCTCAGAGCAGGCCTGACCAACAACGGTGGTAACATCATTGGAATCGGAGAAGGTGTAAACAGAAACGGTCTTGCCGTTCGCTTCCAGAGCAGCCTGAACCGTATCGGCCTGATATTTGGAGTTCGGCTCAGCGGAGCAGTAAACGATACCGATCTTGGTGGCATCCGGAAGCAGCTCATCGAACATGGCAGCCTGCTGATCCAGAGGAGCCAGATCGGAGGTACCGGAAACGTTGCCGCCAACTGTGCCGTTGAAATCATCGATATCCAGAGCCACACCATACTCCGTGATGGAGGTTCCCAGAACCGGGATCTCGTTGGTAGCAGCTACCGCGGACTGCAGAGCAGGAGTCGCATTCGCCAGGATCAGATCCACCTTCTCTTCTACCAGGTTCGTGCAGATCTGGGTAGCCGTAGCAGAATCACCCGCTGCGTTCTGCTCATCAAAGGTAACACGATCGCCGAAAGTCTCAGTCAGCACATCACGGAAACCTTTGGTGGCAGCATCCAGAGCATCATGCTGAACCAGCTGGCAGATACCGATATTAAAGGTCTTCTCTTCCTCCGCTTTCACGGTAGCAGCCGATCCCAGGGACAGCGCCATAACAGCAGACAGAGACAGAGCAGCAATTTTTCTCAGTTTCATATAACATTCCTCCCAGTAAAAATACTTTGCTTTAATACATAAAAGCGTAACGCTTTTATGTATTAAAATGTTGTACCGATAATACCACAACTAAAAACACAAGTCAACCAAAGATTGCAAACAATTTTTGGTTTTTTAGGGAAACGGGACTTCCGTCAGGGTTGCATTGCCGGTCATAAAGTCTCTCTGGGTATAATCAAACAGGAGATATCTTCTCTGCCGGGCTTTCCCGTCCGGAGGCGTCATTGCCTCAGGATCCCGTCCCACTGTTTTCTCGTCTCCGTCCGCTGTCTCTTTCAAATAAAGGAATGGTTCCACGTGATGGGAAGCATCGAGCCGCAGCTGGTGTTTCCGGCAGATTTCCTTCAATTCCATTTTGTACGTGGCGGGGTCCGGCATCCATCCGGCGCGTTTTTTCAGGTTTTCGCGCAGATACAGATCCATGGTCAGGCACTCGTCCAGGATTTCCGGGGCGAAGGTGTCCGTTTTTTCTTTGGTCTCCATTTTTTCTTTTGCGAACTCCCGCAGTACCTCGTACCGTCCGAGGCGGCTGGGGGACTGGATATCATAGCGGCGGTCATGGAAGAACCGGCCAAGGGCATAGAAAAACGCAAAGGGTGAGTCAAAGAATGACATCATATAAGGGAGGGTCCGGGTGAACTGGCCGCTGTTGTAGTACAGTTCCACCATGGCCTCCACCTTTTTCAGCTCCAGCACTTCGGTGAAGGACAGCCACCGGGTGGACATCACTTCAAAGGGCGCTGTGGGATGGCAGACCAGATCGTAGGCCTCCTGCATCTGCATCATATAGGATCCCTTCAGCAGCTTCAGGAATCCCAGCTGCAGCTGGTCCGGATGCATCTGATACACTTCGTCGAAGGAATGGGCGAAGCTGGTGAAATCTTCCTCCGGAAGTCCCGCGATCAGATCCAGATGCAGATGAATATTCTTCGGGCGATGTAGTTTCTCTACGATATCGGCCAGGTGGACGATCGAGGACGGGCGGCGGATCGCCGACAGAGGCTG
>CAMOYN010000055.1 GCA_946630035.1 uncultured Lachnospiraceae bacterium | reverse complement strand
AACCGACCACAGTGCCGTAAAATTGTCCCCGGAGGAACTGGAAGAGTGCCTGGATGCAGAGTGGATCGATGTCTGCAAATAAGGAAAAAATCCGGCAGTACCGCATCGGAATTCCGTAAGCATTGACATTTTTTGTGTTTGGAATATAATGTGTCTTGTGAAAGGTAGTAAAAAATTTTCATTTTTGATTATTGTTTGGGAGGAATTTTGAATGCCAGCTAAGAAGAAAGTTTCGGCAGAAACAAAACCCGTTGAGGCTGTAAATGAAGTCGCGGCCGCGGTGGAAGCACCTGCAGAAGAGGCAAAGAAAACGACGCGGACCAGACGTACTAAAAAGACAGTAGAGACAGTGGCAGAGACTGCAAAGGAAAAGATAGAGAAGAAAGCGGAAAAGACGGAAAAGGCTGCAAAGACAGTTAAGAAAGAAGAGAAGCCGGCAGAGGAAAAACCTGCAAAGGCAGCTAAGAAAGAAGAAAAGCCGGCAGAGGAGAAACCTGCAAAAGCAGTTCGTAAGACAACGACCCGTACCAGACGGACAAAGAAAGCAGCAGAGCCGGCTGCGGAAGTGAAAGTACCCGCAGAGACAGCGGCTGCAGTGGAAGAACCGAAGGCCAAAGCGGAAGAGCTGAAGGCTGCAGCGGAAGAACCGGCAGCCGTGGTGGAAAAAGCTGTGGAAGAAGCAGCCCCGGTGGTCGAGGAGCCTGCGGCAGAAGCCGAAAAAGCAGAGCCCGTGGCCGAGGAGCCTGCGGCAGAAGCCGAAAAAGCAGAGCCCGTGGCCGAGGAAACCGCAGTCAAAGCTGAGGAGCCGGCAGTGGCAGAAGAGACAGTTCCTGCGGCCGAGGAGCCTGCGGCAGAACCTGTGGCTGTAGCCGAGGAACCCGCGGCAGAGCCTGAAAAAGCAGAGCCCGTGGCTGAGGAACCCGCTGCAGAACCGGAAACCGAAGAACCGGCAGCCGAAACCGAAGAGCCGGCAGTGGCCGAAGAGGCAGCTCCGGTGGCTGAAGAACCTGCAGCTGAGGAGCCGGTGGAGGAGCCGCTTCCGGAGCCTCGCAGAAGTATCGCCTTTATCGGATCGGAGTGCTATCCCTTCGTGAAGACCGGTGGCCTGGGCGACGTGATGTATGCCCTTCCCCGTGCGCTGATTAAACAGAACTGTGACGTGAAGGTGATTCTGCCCCGGTATAAATGCATTCCCTGGGAGTATCAGGAGAAGATGGAGTACCGCGGTGCCTTCCAGATGGATCTGACTTCAGAGGGACGCACCTATTATGTGGGCATCATGGAGTATGTCCAGGATGGCGTAGTATATGATTTCATTGATAACGAAGAGTTCTTCGGATTCGGCAATCCTTATACCAATCTGGTGGACGACATCCCGAAGTTCTGCTTCTTCTCGAAAGCAGCCCTGGCCGCACTGAATTTCCTGAACTGGATTCCGGACATCATTCACTGCCATGACTGGCAGGCAGGCCTGGTGCCGGTTTATCTGCGGACGATGTTCGAGGGTACACCGGTGGCGAGTGCGAGAACCATGCTGACGATCCACAACCTTCGTTTCCAGGGCATTTACAATATCCCGACCATCCGTTACTGGAGCGGCCTGCCGGATTATGTATTTAACAAGGATGCCCTGAAGCAGGGTTATGAAGATGCCAATATGTTCAAGGGCGGCCTTGCCTATACGGATATGATCACCACCGTCAGCGGAACCTATGCGGCGGAGATCCAGACACCTTTCTACGGTGAGAATCTGGATGCACATCTGCGCTATCATTCCGGAAAACTCCGTGGTATCGTGAATGGTATTGATACGGAGATCTGGAATCCCAGAACCGATGGGAGACTGACGGCAAATTATGACATCACCGATGTCCTGGATCAGAAGAGAGAGAATAAGAGAGCGCTGCAGGAAGAGCTGGGACTGGCGCAGGATGATCATATGTTTGTGATCGGCCTGATCTCCCGCCTGACGGATCAGAAAGGCCTGGATCTGGTAAATGCCATCCTGCCTCAGCTGATCGACGGCAATACCCAGGTGGTTGTTCTGGGTACCGGGGATGCCCAGTACGAGAACTCCTTCCGCTATTACGAGGATTGCTATCGCGGCACCGTCTGCTCGAACATCATGTACGATGAAGGGCGGGCGCACCGGATCTATGCAGGTGCGGATGCTCTGCTGGTTCCTTCACTGTTTGAACCCTGCGGCCTGACACAGCTGATTGCCATGCGCTACGGAACGGTTCCGATCGTCCGCGAGACTGGTGGTCTGAAGGATACTGTACAGCCTTACAATGAGTATACCAATGAAGGAAACGGCTTTACCTTTGACCGCTACGAGGCGGGCCTTCTGCTGGATGCCATCAACCGGGCCAAGACCCTCTTCTTTACCAACCGCTGGCGCTGGGATGAGATGGTACAGCGGGATATGGACAAGGATGTTTCCTGGGAACAGTCCGCAAAACAGTACCGTGATCTCTATCTGGAACTGAAGCCGTGAAAATAAAAGAAGATAGATGAAATGACAGAGTGGACAGCCCGAAGATCGGCTGTCCACTCATTTTGTGTCGAAAAGTATTGCAAAATGGTATCGTTGTTATAACGAAATTTAACTTGAAATCATCGGGACTTTCCGATAAGCTATCAGGGGAAAATACAGAACATAAAGCAGTGATATCGGGGGGTATCATATAGGAGTTACAGAAAATGAGTTTTTATGATTTTCTGACATTGTTTGGTGGGCTGGCCATGTTCCTGTATGGAATGCGGCTGATGGGAGACTCACTGAAGGAGAGTTCTTCCGGTACTTTGAAAAAAGCCATGGAAAGCGTTACGGATAATCCGGTGAAGGCTTTCATTCTGGGGCTGCTGGTGACAGCCCTGATCCAGTCGTCGACCGCTACGATCGTTATTACTTCCGGTCTGGTCGGGGCGGGGATCCTGACGCTGCACCAGTCTCTGGGAATTATTATCGGAGCGAACGTCGGTACCACGGTTACCGGGCAGATCATCCGTCTGCTGGATATCGATGCCTCCGCCGGTTCCTGGCTGCGGCTGTTCCAGCCTTCCTCTCTGGCCCCGATGACACTGATCCTGGGTATTATCCTGATCATGGCCGGGCGGTTTAAAAATGCAAAGTCCATCGGCAATATCGCCGTGGGGTTTGGTATTCTGTTTTCGGGTCTGCTGAATATGACCGGGGCGGTCAACACCCTGTCCGAGTCCGGCATGGTGGAAACACTGTTTTCCGGTCTGGGAAAAAGTCCGATTTTGGGGTACCTCACGGGTGCTCTGATTGCCTTTATCCTGCAGAGCTCTTCCGCCACCATCGGTATCCTGCAGGCGTTCTCCGCCTCCGGAGTTCTGACCTTTAAGGCGGTTTACGCAGTGATCGTGGGCATTTATCTGGGGGACTGTGTGACGACAGCCATTGTCTGTTCCATCGGAGCCAAGCCGGAAGCGCGCCGTGTCGGTATGGTGAATATTCTGTTCAATCTCAGCGAGACGGTGCTGGTGCTTTCGGTGGTGGCGATCGTGCATCGTCTGGGCCTGATCAGCTGGCTGTGGGACGCTACCGTAAATTCCGGTATGATTGCGAATACAAATACGGTATTTAATCTGTCCTGCGCCGTGGCGATGTTCCCGATGCTGAATACCTATGAAAAACTCAGCCGGAAGATCATCAAGGACGATCCGGTCAGTGAGGACCGCTACAAGGAGACGCTGGATGCCCTCAGTCCGGTCTTTTTCGAAACGCCGGCCCTGGCACTCCGGAGCTGTTATGATGCGCTGATGACGACCTTTCGTTCTTCCGTTGTCAATCTCCGTAAGGCCCGGATGCTGCTGAATGAATACGATGAGACCACCTATAGAGAGATCATGGAGGAAGAGCAGGATATCAACCGGATCACCGACCGTGTCAGCTGCTACATGGTGGAGCTGCTGCCCCATCTGAGAGAACCCTTTCATGTATCCATTCTGGATCAGTACTACAAAGTAACCGGCGAGTTTGAACATCTGGGAGATATCGCGGCGGATTTTGCCGACAATATGAAGGAGCTGCACGAGCAGGATACCCGGTATTCCGAGGCGGCCTACGCAGAGATCCGGGTGATGGAAGAACTGATCGATAAGATCCTGGCCGCAACGGAACTGGCCTTCCGGAAAAGAAATATGGAAGCCGCTTACCGGATCGAACCGATGGCGGAAGTAACCAATGACCTGATTGTTTATATGAAGGAACATCATCTGAAGAGGATGAGCGACGGAATCTGTACGGTCTATGCAGATCCCAGCTTCACCAATCTGCTGGCGGATATGAAAAAGCTGGCAGATACCTGCTCGAATATCGGCATGGCCACCATTATGCGTGTGCGGCCGGAACTGGCGGATCATGAGCATAAGTACCTTTCCTCTCTCCGCTCGGGTTCCGATGAGGAATTCAACGCTGCCTATCAGCAGATTCGTGATGAATATTTTGGGCAGCTGCAGCAGCCCTGAGTGCAGGCCGGCCCCTCTGCCCGTTAAAAATGTGACGGATAATAAGAAATGAGGAAGAAAGCAGATGAGAGAACTGTGGGAATTATTTACGGCGTTTGCGAGACTGGGAGCCGTGTCCTTTGGAGGCGGGTATGCGATGCTTCCCCTTCTGACCCGGGAACTGGTTGATCGCCGGGGATGGGTGACGGACAATGAACTGACGGATTATTTCGCCATTGGACAGTGCACTCCGGGAGTCATTGCGTTGAATGTGGCGACGTTTATCGGAAATAAGAGAAAAGGAATTCCGGGAGCGGTGGTGGCTTCCGTCGGGATTGTGTTTGTCCCTGTGATTATCATAACCGTAATCGCCGCTTTCCTGCGGAATTTTGCCGATTATGCGGTGGTGAAGGATGCCTTTGGCGGGATCCGCGTCTGCGTCTGCGTACTGGTCGTCAATGCGGTGCTGCGGCTGTGGAAAAAAGCCGTTCTGGGACTGCCGACCTTTCTGATCTTTGCTGTTGTGTTTTTACTTTCTGTTTTTTCCGGTTTCCTTCCGGTTTCGGTTTCTCCGGTCATCCTGGTCCTTGTCTCCGGCTTTGCCGGGATTCTTCTCTATGGGAAAAGTGAATCCGGGAAGGGAGGAGATGCGTCATGATTCTGCTCCGGTTGTACTATGAATTTATTAAAGTCGGTCTGTTTTCCGTGGGCGGCGGCCTGGCGACCCTCCCTTTTCTGTATGATCTGTCCGATCGCACATCCTGGTTTACCCATGCGGATATTGCCAACATGATTGCCATTGCCGAGTCTACCCCGGGGCCGATCGGGGTCAATATGGCAACCTATGCCGGTTTTACGACGGCGGGTGTTCCGGGAGCCATTCTGGCAACGATGGGACTGATTACTCCCGCAGTGATTATTATCTCGATTATTTTCAGGATACTGAACTATTTTATGGGAAATCCCTATGTGGAAGCGGCTTTCAAGGGGCTGCGCCCCGCCTCTATTGCACTGATTGCCGCCGCAGGGATCAGTGTGATCAAGGTTACTCTGGTGGACCTGCCTGCATGGCAGGCTAGCGGCAACCTGTCCGATCTCGTGATCTGGCCGGCGGTACTTCTGGGAGTGCTCCTTTTCCTGGGGCAGAAATTATTCCCTAAAATCCACCCCGTTTTGTTTATCGCCGCCTCCGCCATCGTCGGTATCCTTTTCCATTTCGGAAGTTGACATCCGACAGGTTCTGCCATCCGGCAGGAGGGCTATAAACTCTCTTGCATTCATGGGGTAAATAAGGTATCATACCAATTATCAGAGAAGAAAAATTGCTCAAAATATAAAGAACAGGGGTATTCTTATGAAGAAAATAGCAGCATTGTGCATGTCCGCTGTCTTATTGATCACAGGATCCTATACCTGCTTCGCGGAAGCGGGGGGAATCGCCGGAATGGATGCGACCGTGATCCAGGAGTCGGTTCAGGAAACGGAGCCCGTTTCTGAGGCACCGGCAGAGGATACAGATGCTGAGACAGAATCCGCAGGTTCCGGGGAAGAGACCGGAGCGGCGGAAGAGAGTGCCGGGGAAGAGACCGGAGCGGCAGAAGAAAACGAAGGAACCGTTCCCGGAGAGGAGTCCGGGGCGGCGGAAGAGAGCACCGGGGAAGAGACCGGGGCTGGGGAAGAGACAGAAGGAACTGTGCCCGGGGAAGAAACCGGAGCGACGGAAGAAACGGCCCAGACCGTGGAGACGGTGTCCGATGAGGAAGCCGATGCGGTCAGCCTCCGGATGGAGAACGGAGACGAAGGAACCGATATCCGTCTCCTCCAGGAGACCCTGATCGCTGAGGGGTACCTGAGCGGAGAGGCGGACGGGATCTATGGAAGTCAGACAAAGATAGCCATCGTGTCCTATTGCAGGGCCCATGGGATCGATCCCAGTGGTCTGACGGCTCTGGGGATTCTGAAAGAGATCGTCAGCCATGACGAAAGCCTCACCGGGGATGCGCTGCGGCAGAATAAAAACGCGGTTTATATCGTACAGAAGCTGCTGATTGCCTGGGGATTTCTGGACGAGGCGGCGGATGGAAAGCTCGGCGAATATACGCTGGAAGCCCTCCAGACATTTATGCAGTTCTCCGAGAAGGATATGCGGGCCTATGTGGAAGCGATCCGGGCCGAGGAGGAGACAGAAGCTTCTACCGAGGAGCTGGGTGAGATCTCCATGGCAGGTGCCGGCACGGTACATACGATATTTAAGCAGCAGAGCGCGGCGGCGCTGGATGAAAGGGAAGTTCACACCGATGGTGTCCTGACCCGGGACTGGTATGATTTTATGGTCAGCGGCTACATCCCCGTGGGGGACAGCGTGCAGACCGGAAGCGAGGGCCCTGCCGTGCTGCGGGTACAGAAACAGCTGAACCGGATGGGGTATCTGGCAACGGCTGCGGGGCTGGACGGAAGCTTCGGGGAAAACACGGCTCTGGCTCTGAAATATTTTCAGCGGAGAAACGATCTGCCGGAGACAGGCATCTGTGACGAAGATACCCAGAGAGCCCTGTACTCCGTGAATGCGGTCTATTCGGATATGTATGTTTCCCCTTACAAGGCCGTGGTTAACTGCAGCACCAACCGGGTGACGATCTGGAAATGGTCCGGTGGCGGATACGATGAGCAGGCGAAGGTTTTCAAATGCTCCACCGGGGCGAAAAAGACTCCCACCATCAAGGGCACCTTCCAGGCCACCGGTCATGCCGGGGAATGGTATCATATGAAGAAATCCAACTGCTGGGTGAGATATGCCTTTGTCATCGACGGCGCCTATTTCTTCCATTCGGTACTGTTCGGCAGTAAAGGAGCGAAAAAGCCCACCTCCACTTCTGTGAGAAATCTGGGAAGGAGCGTATCCCACGGCTGCGTAAGACTTTCCGTAGAGGATGCCAAATGGCTCTATGAACACTGCGCCGACGGTATGACCGTGGTGATTAAGTAAACAATTTGTGTATTTCCCGGAAGACAGATATACTTCCGGGTTTTACATGTAAGAGGAGAGGAATTATGAAGAAAAATGACAGGATCTATGATGTAAAAGGTTTTGATCTGTCGCAGGAAAATATGGGACTCCAGGAGACCATTTTCCACAATGCCAACGGCTATCTGGGAGTGAGGGGCAATCTGGAAGAAGGACTCCCGGAGGGAATGGATACGATGCGGGGAACCTATATCAATGGTTTTTATGATATGGTCCCCATGAAGCAGGCCGAGCTTCTGTGCAATCTGGTAGAGGACAAGGAAGCCCTGCTGAATGTGGCGGATGCGCAGACTCTGAAATGCCGGCTGGGGGATACCACCTTTTCTATGTGGGAAGGGGAATGTGAGAATCTGTGCCGGACCCTGGATATGAACCGGGGAATCACTACCCGTACGCTTCGCTGGCATATGCCAGAGGGGAAGTCCGTCGATTTCGATATCCGGAGGATGGCATCTTTCTCTGAAAAAAGTCTGTTTATGATAGATTACCGGGTGACTTCGGTGGATTACTCCGGGAGAGCCCAGATTCTTTCTCTGCATGAAGGGATTGTGCACAACTACAGCAACCCCAATGATCCGCGGATGGCGGCAGAAAGCGGCGATTATCTGAAAAAAGTGGCCGGGAAGACCATCGGGGACGTCAGTCTGCTGGTCAGCGAGACGGCTTCCACCCACCTCAGGGTGGCCAGTGCGGTGGCCCTGGAGATTACCCGGAACGGAAAACCCGTCTATCCCGGGGATGGCTGCCTGGTCTATGATGAGGAGACCCATCAGACGATTTTCCGGATGGAAACGTCTCTGACACCGGGAGATACTCTGCGGGTGGTGAAGTACTGTATTTTCACCGATTCCCGGCGCTCCCCGGAACCGGCGCAGGATGCGCTGGCCAGACTGGCGGCCGTGAGGGAGAAGGGAACGGAAGTGCTCTATCAGGAGCAGCAGGAATTCCTGGAGGAGTTCTGGAACCGGACCGGTCTCTCCGTGGAAGGGGACGAGGAACTGAATCAGTCTCTGCAGTATAACATGTACGCTCTGCTGCAGTCCGCCGGCACCGATGGCATCACCAGTATTCCTGCCAAGGGACTCTCCGGCGAGGGATATGAAGGTCATTATTTCTGGGACACCGAGATGTTCATGCTTCCCTTCTTTGCCATGAACGCACCGGAAATTGCCCGTAAACTGCTGTCCTACCGTTATCATACCCTGCCCCAGGCGCGGCATAACGCCATGCTTCTGGGACATAAGAAGGGAGCTCTCTATCCCTGGCGGACCATCACCGGCCGGGAGTGCTCGGGGTATTTCCCCTCGGGAACCGCGGCCTATCACATCAACGGAGACATCGCCTATGCCGTGGTGCTGTATTATCTTAGCACCGGAGATGTGGAATTCATGCGCGAGGAAGGATTTGAGATCCTGCTGGAGAGTGCCAGACTCTGGATGGATGTGGGAAACTTCTACCAGGATGAATTCCAGATCAACTGCGTCACCGGACCGGATGAATATACCTGCATGGTGAACAACAATTACTATACCAACTGCTGCGCCCGCTACAATCTGGAGTGGGTCTGCCGGCTGGGGGATGCGTGGCAGAAAGATACGGAATTCTGGAAGCAGCTTTGTCAGAGACTGGATATCGCACCGGAAGAGCTGCCGGAGATGAAGCGGGCCGCAGAGAAGATGCGGCTGGTCTACGATGAAAATCTGGGAATCAATCCCCAGGATGATTCCTTCCTGCAGAAACCGGTATGGGATCTCTCCCGTACCGACCCGAAGGATTTCCCCCTGCTGCTGCACTATCCCCCGCTGCACCTGTACCGCTACCAGGTATGCAAGCAGGCGGACACGGTGCTGGCCCATTATCTCTTCCCCGCCTATCAGAGTGAAGAGACGATCCGGAAGTCCTTTGACTACTATGAGAAGATCACAACCCATGATTCCTCTTTGTCCACCTGTGTGTTCAGCATCGTGGCTTCCCGACTGGGACTCCACGACAAAGCGGTGTACTACATGGGAGATTCCGCAAAGATGGATCTGAAAAATACCCATCACAATTCCCGGGACGGCATCCACGCGGCCAATATGGGCGGCAGCTACATGGCCATCGTGAACGGTCTGGGAGGACTGAGAATGGAGGAGTCCAGGGTGTCTCTGGCTCCCTTCCTGCCGGAGAGCTGGGAAGGTTTCTCGTTCCGGTTTACTTACCGGGGCAGCGTACTGGAAGCTGCCGTAAAGAAAACGCCGGATGGCAGCTGCCGCACGGAACTGGCCATGGTTTCAGGCCATCCCGTATGTGTCTGCCTCTACGGCATCGAAAAAGTACTGGCAGAGGGAGAATCCATTACAGATACTCCCGATTGAATAATTGATATTTGAAATCAGAGAGGATATAAATGGCAGAAGACTATACGAAAGCCAAAAGAATCGCAGATAAAGAGTATCATCGTGCACTGCAGAAGGGACAGTATCCCTATCTGCCGGCCCTGGACGACATTCTCCCCTATGTGGAGACACTCCAGGAGACACCGGTGGGGGTATTTGAAATCCCTCTGTCCATGGTGGTAGGAACCAAAACGGTAGGAAGGCAGAATGCCTTTGCTTCCAATTTCATGCCGTTGCTGAAAGACGGCTCGGAGTTCAGCCTGAAGTGGCAGCATCTCTATGACGCTCAGCTCACCGAAGGAATCCGGGATCCGGTCAAGGTGTATGAATTCATGAAGCGCTTTTATGTGCTGGAGGGCAATAAGAGAGTTTCCGTGATGAAGTATCTTGGCGTCCGTTATATCAGCGCGGAGGTGATCCGGATCCTTCCGAAGAAAACGGAAGAGAAGGATAACAAGCTGTACTACGAGTTTCTGGAATTTTATAAAGCGGTACCGATCTACAACATCACCTTCACAGAACTGGGATATTACCGGAAACTGGCGGAACAGGTGGGACGGGATCTGTCCGAACCCTGGCCCGATGATGACGTGATGAATCTGAAAGCCGCCTATAACATTTTCTGCGACTGTTACAGGGAAAAAGGCGGTGAAAACCTTTCCATCACGGCGGGAGATGCCTTCCTGATCTACCTGAGCATTTACCGCCTGGACGGGCTTCTCTGGGAGAAGAAATCCATAATATCCGATCGGATCGGACGGATCTGGAATGAATTCCTGACGGAGACCAATGACAATCATATTGCTCTTCAGGAAAAGCCGGCGGAAGCCGCTCCCCCTAAGCTGCATGATACGCTGCTGGGAGTCTTAAAACGGTCTCCGGAGTATACCGAGGCCCATCCACTGCGGGTGGCCTTCCTGTATGACCGGGATCCGGAAGACTCCCGCTGGATCTACGGGCATGAACTGGGAAGAACGGGCCTGGAGACGAAGTTTGAAGGTCTGGTGGAGACGTTGCGCTATGACAACTGCAGCACGGAAGAGAGAATGCGGGAGGCGGTGGACGCAGCCGTGGAGGATGACTGCGGTGTGATCTTTACGATCTCTCCGACCATGATGGAGGAGACCCTTCGGGCGGCAATCCATTTCCCGAAGATCCGGTTCCTGAACTGTTCCGTGAATCTGTCCCACAATGCCGTGCGGACCTACTATCCACGGATGTACGAAGCAAAGTTCCTGCTGGGCGCTCTGGCCGCCAGCGTTTCACAGAACCACAAGATCGGTTACCGGGCG
Organism: uncultured Lachnospiraceae bacterium; assembly: GCA_946630035.1. Lineage (GTDB taxonomy): Bacteria > Bacillota > Clostridia > Lachnospirales > Lachnospiraceae > UBA3305. Next base: position 1,498 of record CAMOYN010000055.1, on the reverse strand, counting down.
GACTATCCGATCTACGGAAACATCGCCAACATCAATGCCTTTGCCATCGGTGCGGCGATGATCGATCCCGGGGCCAGAATCTTCCTGAGTTGGTCCACGCAGAAAGACAGCGAGAACGAGGACTGGCAGAAAAAGATGACGGAACAGGGGATCCGTGTGATCTCCGGCCCGGACCTGATCCGGCCGGTGGATGCCTCCCGGGCCTATGGACTGTATCTGATGGAAGAGGATGGTGAGGTGATCAACCTGGCCGCTCCGGTCTGGAACTGGGGCCGGTATTATGAACTGATCGTCCGGTCGGTGCTGGACGGGACCTGGAATGCGAGATCCATGGTGAAAAAAGATCAGGCCACCAATTACTGGTATGGGATGACCTCCGGGGTGGTGGACGTGATCCTCTCCGACCGTCTGTCCTACTATTCCCGGAAGATGGTCAGCATTCTGAAAAATGCGCTGATGGCGGAGACACTGAATCCTTTTGACGGAGAGCTTCGCAGCAAAAAGGGAGAGATTAAAGAAGCCAATGCCCCTCGTCTGTCCAATGAAGAGATTATCCGCATGAACTGGCTCAATGATAATGTAATCGGGGAAATTCCCAACTGGGATAAGCTGACGGAAAAAGCGAAGGAGACGGTCAGCGTCAGCGGAGTGGAAGAAGACAAATAGGGAACAGATAGACACAGAACAGCAGGAGAAGGAAGTTATTGGGGTTATGAAAATATTGGTGGTTGCGGATCAGCCGGCCAGGGCGCTGTGGGATTTTTTCGATCCTGAGCGGGTGGCCGGCGTAGATCTGATTATTTCCTGTGGGGACCTTCCGACAGGATATCTGGATTTTCTGGTGACGATGATACACTGTCCCCTCTTCTATGTGAGAGGAAATCACGATGGTATCTATGACAGAAATCCGCCCCTCGGCTGCATAGACATTGATGATAAAGTCTATGATTATAAGGGGGTCCGGATGCTGGGGCTGGGAGGCTCCATGCGTTACAAGCCGGGAAAGGACATGTATACCGAGGCAGAGATGCGCCGGAGGATCCGGAAGCTTTCCGGGCAGATCGCCCTGAAGGGTGGGTTCGATATTCTGGTGACCCACGCACCGGCCAAGGGGCTGGGGGATATGGAGGATCTGCCCCACAGAGGATTTGAATGTTTTAATGACTTGATGGATAAATACCATCCGGCGTATATGCTGCATGGTCATGTACATCAGGAATACGGCCATTTCCAGCGGAGCCGGGAACACTCCAGCGGTGTCCGGGTGGTAAATGGCTGCGGTTACTGTATACTGGAACTTGGAGATGACGCCCATCCCCCCTACGGGAAGACCGGTTCTCCGATGTATGATTTTTATGTTTCACTGAAAGAATGGAAGAAAAAGCCCCACAGAATCCGGTGAGATCCGAGAAAATTCGGGGGGAGCACATCAGCTTAAAGTATAGCGAGGAATGAAAAATGGAACACAAATGGTGGCAGGATAAGATCGCCTATCAGA
>CAMOYN010000054.1 GCA_946630035.1 uncultured Lachnospiraceae bacterium | reverse complement strand
CTCCACCGACAGGGTATTTCTTACAGCTCTCTTATGGGCCGCTCCATGGAAGGTAGCTGCCAGTCCGCTGTTTCTGGCGCATTGAAACACCGTTACGGACAGACCGCTGAGAATCCTTGCGTAGACAAAGCACTCTGCTGCGGAGAGGATCATTTCCTCCGTGATCTCGCTCCAGGCGGCGGTCCAGAACATCAGGTACACGCAGCAGCCCAGGATAGCGAAGGCGCCGGTATGGGAATCTTTCAGGATTGCCAGTTTTTTCTCCTGATCTCCCCAGGATCCCCGGGCATCCATGGTGTCCATCAGCCCGTCCATATGGATCCCGCCGGTGACCAGGATCGGCAGAGCCGCCAGAAGGACGGACCGCATCAGATCTCCCAGTACCAGTGCCCTGCAGGCCTCAAACAGCAGTTTCTGTGCCACTCCCAGAATCACTCCCACCAGCGGGAAAAAGCACATGACATACCGCATGTTCTTCTCCGACCAGTCGATCTTCGGCATTGGAATTTTGGAATACATGGCAAACGCAATGATGCACGAAGCCACTAATCCGGTCATTTTTTTACCTCCCCTGTGGATTTTCCCTGATTTTCGGTGCGGAAAGGATTGGGATAGCTCACCGACAGGAGACGTGCCACCTGATTGGTACGATTCTCCCAGTTGTGAGGGGTATTGGAATGGATCTGCATGCTGTCTCCGGGGTACAGAGTATATTCCCGGTCATTGTGATAGACCGTAACAACCCCTTCGAGGACGTAGAGGAACTCTTCCCCCGCGTGCCGGTGCACCGCCCCCTGAGGTTCCGCATCGCTGGCCGAAGGCATCAGCTGGAAAATCCTCGGCAGGATATCGAATCCGTAAATGTCTTTGCTGAGGATCGCCTGGGCGATCTCCGGTCCCACCGAATTCCACCGTCTCTCGATGCTGTGATAAACCGGGTCCTGGGAAACCACCTGGGTATCCGCGAAAAACGTCGACAGACTCACTCCCAGAATCGAGGCAATCCTGGCCAGAGAATCCACCGCAATGGACGACATCCCTCTCTCCAGCTGAGAGAGGAAACCGATGGACAGACCAGACTCTTCCGCCAGTTGTTTCAGTGTATATTTTTTCTCTTTTCTCAGAGCCTTGATCCGGGCTCCCATGGTAGCATTCTGATTCATACCCTTCCCCTTATTATAAATTGATATCAGAGTGACCGCTTTTTACAACGTTGAATATAACTATACCCATGGCAAACTGGGATGTCAATTGATTTTTTCCCCTTTACGTTAACCATATTTCATGATATATTTAGTGCGATTGGGTCAAAAGAAATTTTGCCCCTTCATATTGTAAATTTATTTCTGAAATATTTTGTTTTTGATTTACGGAAGGGCATAACATGGCCAGGAAAACCACCACCAAAAGCCGCATTATCGATGCTGCCTGGCAGCTGTTTCACGAGAAAGGCTACGACGAAACGACAATTGAGGATATCATCGCTCGTTCCGAAACCAGCAAGGGGACTTTTTATCATTACTTCGAGGGGAAGGACTCTCTTTTAAGTTCCCTCTCCAATGTGTTCGATTCCTATTATGTCGACCTCTACCCCTCCCTCAATCCTGAGATGAATTCCGTTGACAAGCTGATCACCCTCTGCATCCAGGCTCACCAGATGATTTACCAGCAGATCCAGCTGAATCTGCTGTCCTACCTGTATTCGTCTCAGGTGATCACCAAAGGGGACAAGCATCTCCTGGATCAGAACCGCTATTACTATAAGATGGTCCGCCAGATCGCGGAGGATGGTTTCCGGCGCGGAGAAATCCGCTCTGATCTTTCCGTGACCGAGATCGTCCAGCTCTACAGCATGGCCGAACGCGCCATCATCTACGACTACTGCATCAGCGATGGCTCCTACGATCTGGGACAATACACGGAAAAGATGATACCGATACTGCTGGAGGGAATCCGAGCCTGACGGATTATCAGCTGTATGCAAAAAACGCGCCAAGGGCGCGTTTTTTCTTTTACAGATTACAGCCGTGCAATAAGGTTGTGCGGCACGGCAGGAACGCCGAGGCTTTTCTGATTTTACACCGTCACTTCGGCTTCTTCCTGGGTGGATTCCCGCTCGGCTTCTTCCTGGAGTTCGGCCATCTTTTCTGCGCCGACATCGGGAAGGGCTTCTACGGAAGGCAATCCGAAGCGCCGCAGGAACTCTTCCGTCGTCGCCAGCAGGATGGGGCGTCCGGGGGCGTCGAGCCGGCCGGCCTCGCACACGAGGTCGTACTCTATCAGTTTATTCACGGCGTGGTCGGAGCTGACGCCGCGGATTTTCGAAATCTCCATCTTGGTGATCGGCTGGCGATAGGCGATGATTGCCAGGGTTTCCAGGACAACATTGGTCAGGACCGGTTTCCGGGGCCTGGCTGCCATCCGGATCAGGGGTTCGTAGCACTCCCGCCGGGTCCCCAGCTGGTAACGGTTTTCCAGACGCAGCAGCTGGATCCCCCTTTCCTGTTCCGTAAGTTCCCGGGCCAGATTCTCCGCACCTTCCCGTATCTCTTCTTCACTGACGTCCAGAGCCTGGGCCAGAGTCTTTTCATCTACCGAGCCTCCCATGGCGAACAAAACGCCCTCAATGGCTGCTTCCAATCTCATCCTGTTGTCTTCCTTCTATAATAATATCATCTCGGGAACTGTCCTCTGCCAGCACGATGTCGCCCGTATGGATCAGTTCCAGAATCGCCAGGAAAGTGACGACCACTTCCAGTTTTGTTGCGCCTTTTTTCAGCAATTCCCGGAAGGAATGTTTTCTTCCGCCGGCCACGGCGCGCTTCACCTGCGTAATACGATCGGAGATCTGTATCGTCTGTTTCTGAATCTGACCGAAACGACTGCGCACCGGGTCCACCAGATCCTCTCTTCGCCGCATCACGTCATCAAATACCTGCTTCAGGCGCAGGACACTGACGTCTTTGAGCAATAGTGTCAGATCCACCGGCGGCCGGTAATCCAGAACTTCTTTGGGAAGATCCGGGTCGCGGGTAATCACCTGCTCTCCCAGTACCATATAATCCCGGAGTTCCTCACTGATATATCGGTATTTCTTGTATTCCAGCAGTCGGGCCACCAGTTCTTCCCGGGGATCTTCCTCCTCGGTCTCCTCTTCTTCTTTGGGAATCAGCATCCGCGCCTTGATATCCAGCAGCGTGGCGGCCATCACCAGGAAGTCACTGACCAGATCCAGATCTTCATGATCCATCGCCTGGACGTATTCGATGTACTGATCCGTAATGATCGCGATGGGAATATCGTAAATACTGACTTTATTCTTTTCAATCAGATGAAGGAGCAGATCCAGCGGACCCTCAAAGGCGTCCAGCTTAAATGCCAGTTCTTCCATTCCGTGTTCCTCCTCACCGACCGTGTACCTTCCGACCGGCAGTGTTCCTCTTCACCGGCGTTATGCCTTCTGGCCGGCCGTATATCTTTTCACCGGCCGTATGCCTCCTGGCCGGCAGTATATCCTCTCACCGGGATTGTAATCTTGCTATCACCAGTTCCGGCGGGTTGTTGATCCGCAGGGGGATCGTATGCCAGCCCAGTCCGCTGCTGACGATCATGGTGCTTCCCTCTTCCTGGTATATTCCGTGGTCATACTTCGGGAAGAGGCGGTAGCTGGTGGAAATCACCCCTCCCAGCCAGGGGAGCCGCACAATCCCTCCGTGGTAATGGCCGGACAGCACCAGATCCGCCCCCCATTTCCGGTAGACCGGGAAGAAGGCCGGTGTATGGGCCATGAGGATGTGAAAGCAGTCCCGATCCGGGGTTCCCATCAGTTTTGTCAGGGTTTTTTCATCCGGCTTATGCCGTTCCATCTTGGAAAAATATTTTCCGGGCAGACTGAGCCCGCCGACCGATATCCGGCTGTCGTCTTTTTGAATAATCGCGGTGGCATTATCCAGGAATTCCACGCCCCAGGAACGCAGCATCTCTTCCCACTGTTCAAAGCGCATCCTGCCCGGGAGTTCGTTTTCCTTCCAGCGCTGTTCATGATTCCCCAGGGCATAATATACCGGTGCGATCCGGCACAGACTGTGGATCAGATCAAATCCGATCTCATATTCCACGGCACGGCGTCCTTTTTTGTGTTCTGTAACCATATCCCCGGCGAGTAAAATGCAATCCGGGTGTGCGTGAGCAACTGCATTCACAAGCAGGCTGTGACTGGCTCCGATCCGGCAATTGTGCACATCGGCCAGCACTGCCATGCGAAAGCCGTCGAATGCTTCCGGTACTTTTTCGGAAACAACGGAGTATTCCACGGTTTTCAGCTGGATGCGTTTCATAGGGGCCTCCTACCGGCAGTATTTCTGACGGTAGGCCAGCAGACCGGCTACGGTCTTGGCATCCGTCATCTTCTGCTCCCATATCATATCTGTCAATTCATCGATTGTAAAGGCTTCTACCTCAATTTCTTCTTCCTCATCCAGATGCTGATGGGAAGGAATCAGGTTCTTCGCCACATATATTCCGATCTTTTCGTTGCAGAAAGCAACGGTTGTATTCACCGTAATAAGGAGTTCCAGATTTTCACTGCGGTACCCCGTCTCTTCTTCCAGTTCTCTGGCCGCGCACACTTCCATGGGTTCCCCGGCCGCATCCAGTTTTCCCGCAGGAAGCTCCAGTGTAAAACGATCCAGCGCATTACGGTACTGACGCACCATCAGGATCCTTCCGTCCTCCAGCACCGGAACCACCGCAGCGGCCCCCAGGTGACCGATAAAATCCCACTGGGCGATATTCCCATTCGGAACCCGGACGGTGTCCTGGTAGACATCGATCACGGCTCCTCTGTATGCCAGTTTTCTGTTCAGACGCTCCACTTTTTTCATTTTCCCTTTTCTCCCAAATCCAATGCTGTATTATTACATTTTTGACAAATCGCTCATACAAAAATGATTTTCACAGAAATACGTTACAAGGAAACAGCCGGAGAATCCTGTTCTCCGGCTGTTTATTTCCTGCCTTATTTTGCGTAGTCGATAACGCGTGACTCGCGGATAACACTGACTTTGATCTGACCGGGATACTCCAACTCAGATTCGATCTGTTTGGAAATATCTCTGGCCATCAGAATCATATCATCATCACTGACCTGCTCCGGGATCACCATAACTCTTACTTCGCGGCCTGCCTGAATCGCATAGGACTTATCCACTCCCTTGTAGGAATTGGTAATCTCTTCCAGCTGTTTCAGACGGTTGGTATATGCCTCCAGTGTCTCACGACGGGCACCGGGCCGTGCTGCGGAAATTGTATCTGCTGCCTGCACAATGCAGGAAATCAGACTGGTTGCCTCTACATCTCCATGATGAGATTCAACGGCATTGATAACGATGGGCGACTCTTTATACTTCCGGCACAGATCGGCACCGATCTGTACATGGGAGCCTTCCATATCGTGATCCAGACTCTTTCCGATATCATGAAGCAGACCGGCTCTCTTCGCCACTCTGACATCCAGTCCCATCTCGCCGGCCAGCAGACCGGACAGATGAGCCACCTCGATCGAATGTTTCAACGCATTCTGTCCATAGCTGGTACGGAAACGCATCTTACCTAACAGCCGAACCAGTTCCGGATGAATGCCATGCACGCCAACTTCCAGTGTGGCAGCCTCGCCCTCTTCGCGAATCATCGCTTCGACTTCTTTCTGGGCTTTTTCCACCATCTCTTCGATCCTTGCCGGGTGAATCCGGCCGTCCAGGATCAGTTTTTCCAGCGCAATCTTGGCAACCTCACGACGCATAGGATCAAAACCGGACAAAATAACAGCTTCCGGTGTGTCGTCGATAATCAGATCCACTCCTGTCAACGTCTCCAGTGTGCGGATATTACGGCCTTCCCGTCCTATAATTCGTCCCTTCATCTCATCGCCCGGCAGCTGCACGACGGAAATCGTCGTCTCTGCCACGTGATCAGCGGCACACTTCTGGATCGCTGTCACGATATACTCTCTCGCCTTTTTCGTTGCTTCCTCTTTCGCCTGATTCTCCAGCTCTCTGACAAGTTTTGCCGTATCGTGCTTGACATCCTCTTCCACGGTTTTCAGTAAGTAGGCTTTCGCCTGTTCGGAGGTCAGTCCGGAAATCCGTTCCAGTTCCTCCTGCTGTTTGACCAGCATTCCTTCCACTTCCTGAGTCTTCTTGTTCAGCTTCTCCTCACGGGCCGCAAAGTTGCTTTCTCTGCGTTCCATGGCGTCCAGCTTCTTGTCCAGACTCTCCTCTTTGTTTACCAGTCTGCGTTCGGAACGCTGAAGTTCTGCTCTCCTCTCCCTGGTTTCTTTTTCCAGTTCGTTTTTCGCCTTCATGTTTTCTTCTTTGGCTTCGAGCAGGGCTTCCCGTTTCTTCGTCTCAGCTACTCTTGTCGCTTCCTCTATAATCTCCTTAGATTTCTCCTCTGCGGAACCGATCTTTTTTTCATAGACCTGCGTCCTGTATGCAGTGGAGGCAAACCAGGTAATAGCGGCTGTAGCACAAATCGCAATAATAACTGCGATTATCGCACCAGTAGTCACAGGAGCACCTCCTTATTCTGTTTTCATTGTACAAAAATCAAAAAATGAAAATTCAATACAACGTTTAGATTTTACCGTTTTTTCACAGAACTGTCAAGAGGATTATTCTCCTTGTTAGTCCATCCGCAGCCGGGAAATCCTTACTGTTCCGGGCTCAGAGGGGCTGCCGTTTCCGCAGGGTTTTCAGAGCCCAGATTCTCCGGCATCTCTTCCTCAAAGGGAAGGTTGTAATGGCGGCGGACCTTCTGCTCCACTTCCCAGAGTACGGCGGGGTGCTGACGCAGATACTCCTTGGTGTTCTCCCGGCCCTGGCCGATCTTGGAGCCGTTGTAAGCGTACCAGGCTCCGCTCTTCTCTACGATATCCTCTTTGGCCGCCAGATCCAGGATATCTCCCTCGCGGGAAATCCCTTTGCCGAACATAATATCAAACTCCGCCTCACGGAAGGGCGGTGCCACTTTGTTCTTCACGACTTTGACACGCACGTGGTTACCCACAACCTCGCCGCTCTGCTTCAGAGCCTCAACCCTCCGAACATCCAGCCGGATCGAGGAATAGAACTTCAGGGCACGGCCGCCGGTGGTGGTCTCCGGGTTGCCGAACATGACGCCCACCTTCTCACGGAGCTGGTTGATGAAGATCACGACGCAATTGGACTTGGAGATCACAGCAGTCAGTTTCCGCAGAGCCTGGGACATCAGCCGGGCCTGCAGTCCCACGTGGGAATCTCCCATATCCCCGTCGATCTCCGCCTTCGGCACCAGGGCCGCCACGGAGTCGATGACGACGATATCCAGGGCGCCGGAACGGACCATGGTCTCCGCGATCTCCAAGGCCTGTTCGCCGTTATCCGGCTGGGAGATGTAGAGGTTATCCACATCCACGCCGATGTTCTTCGCATAAACGGGATCCAGGGCGTGCTCGGCATCGATGAATCCGGCAATGCCGTCTCTCTTCTGCGCCTCTGCAATCATGTGCAGGGCAACCGTGGTCTTACCACTGGACTCCGGGCCATAGATCTCAATCACACGGCCACGGGGAATCCCACCCAGTCCCAGGGCCAGATCCAGACTGATGGATCCGGTAGGAATGGTCTCTATATTCATATTCGCCCCGGCGTCTCCCAGACGCATCACGGAGCCTTTTCCATATGCCTTCTCAATCTGCGTCACCGCAGCATCCAGTGCTTTTAATCTGTCTTCTCTTCCCATCTTATCCTCCTGATCGAACTAATGTTCGTCCTTATCATACTTCTTTTTTTCCGTTCTGTCAAGGCTAAAATCGGTGGTTCGATGACGATTATATCGGAGGGGAATCATCGCGTCAAGGCACGAAAAGGGCGGTTTGCCATCGTCTGTGACAAACCGCCTTCCTGTAATCATATATTCCGTCCCGGAAAATGAACATTCCGGTGACAGTATTTGAGGCTAAATCCGGCCTTAATCGTCGAAGCGGATATTCCTGTAGAATTCGCTGAAATCCAGGGTGGCGAAGAGATCTCTGGGAGTCTCGGAGCGGCGGATCATCTTCGCGCCGCCGTCCTCCTGCAGAAGGATCTCCGCATGACGAAGTTTTCCGTTGTAGTTATATCCCATGGAGTGGCCGTGGGCTCCCGTGTCGTGGATATACAGGATATCCCCCATCTCAATCCTCGGCAGGATACGGTCCACGGCGAATTTGTCACAGTTTTCACAGAGAGAACCTGTGACATCGTACCGGTGGTCGCAGACCCAGTCTTCTTTTCCCATGACCGTGATGTGATGATAGGATCCGTAGACCGCCGGCCGCATCAGATCCGCGGCGCAGGCGTCACAGCCGATATACTCTTTGTAGGTGTGTTTTTCATGAATCGCCGTGGTGATCAGTGCCCCGTAGGGAGCCAGCATAAAGCGGCCCATCTCGGTGTAAACCGCCACATCTCCCATGCCGGCCGGCACCAGGATCTCCTCATAGACCTTGCGGACGCCCTCGCCGATGGCCATGATATCATTGGGTCTTTCCTCCGGCCGGTACGCCACGCCTACGCCGCCGGACAGATTGACGAAACGGATATGCACGCCTAGTTTATTTCTCAGCTGTACGGCAAAGCGGAAAAGCTCCAGCGCCAGCATCGGATAATATTCATTGGTAACGGTATTGCTGGCCAGGAAGGCATGAAGACCGAAATGCTTCGCGCCTTTTGCTTTCAGTCTGCGGAAAGCCTCCTCCACCTGAGCCGGTGTCATGCCGTATTTGGCATCGCCGGGATTGTCCATAATCCCGTTGCTCATCTCAAATACACCGCCGGGATTATACCGGCAGCAGATCGTCTCGGGAATGCCGCAATGTTTTTCCAGATATTCTACGTGCGTGATATCATCCAGATTGATGATCCCCCCCAGGTCCATCGCTTTCTGGTACTCCTCGGCCGGAGTGGCGTTGGAGGAAAACATGATCTCGTGCCCTGTGATCCCGCAGGCTTCCGTGAGCATCAGCTCCGTCATAGAGGAGCAGTCCATGCCACAGCCTTCTTCATGAAGGATCTGCATGATATAGGGATTCGGGGTGGCCTTTACGGCAAAATACTCCCTGAATCCGGGATTCCAGGCAAAGGCCTCCTTCACGCGGCGTGCATTCTCACGGATTCCCTTTTCATCGTACAGGTGAAAAGGCGTGGGGTATTGTTGAATGATAGCATCCAGCGCTTCTTTGGTTATAAATGGTTTCTTTAACATATATTTTCCCTTTCCCGCCCGAATTTCAGGCGCCTCCCTTCGTCACATGTATATGTGTATACAGATGCTCCAGGCAGTATTCGTAATTACCTTCACATTTGGAGCAGAAACGGAATTCCAGGTTCGGATCGTCCTGCTCTGTTTTTCCGCAGACGGCGCAGCGATGTCTCGGGCCGCTGCCGGGTGTCTTAGGCTGCATCTTCACGGTAAAATCGCGGCGCCTCTTTGCCTGCTTCGCGCGCTGCACCGGGCGCTTGTTGCTGAAGAAAAATACGATGAAGTTCAGCACGGACATGACCACCGCGACTCTTCCGGGGCCGTTGGACTGCACAAACTCCAGGATAATCATCACTCCGTAGAAAATCCCCAGCCATTTTGCCTTCACCGGAATCACAAAGTACAGGTAAAACTGCATGTCCGGTATGGTCATGGCAAAGGCGAGAAGCATGGTAAGGTACAGGTTTCCCGCCGTCAGCAGATATACCTGCCCCCAGACGAAGTAGATAATCAGTGCTGCCAGTACATAGCCCAGGATCCCGATGATAATATAGAGATTAAACCGGAAGGTTCCCCACATCTGCTCCAGGGTCTGCCCCAGCTGATAATAGATAAAACTCAGCAGCGCCAGCCACAGCGGATTCGAAGCCGGCGGCCAGATCAGGAAGGTCACGATCCGCCAGATCTCTCCCCGGCAGATGGCCGAAGCATCCAGCGCCAGATACTGATAATAAAAGCCGGGATTTGCCATGCCGATCATATATCCGAAAATATAAAAAATGATCAGATACAGCATCAGGTTCCGTACCGCAAAACGTCCGAACTTTCTTTCCAGAACGTCCATCCAATTCATAGTGTTACCTCTCGTGCCACGTCAGGCATTTCGTAAAAGTCACATCTTTCCGGATGTATATCTATGCAGTTGATATACAATGGTATAAGTATATGTAGATTTCCTTTTTTTGTCAAATGGAAATCGGCGGAGGTCTTTCATCGTCTTTATAGAATCTTTACTTGTATTTCGGACGAAAAAAGGCTATAACATATGATGGTTCAATATATTAATATAAAGAAACGAAGATACCCGGGAGGTTTATTTTGGATACGTATTACAGTCTGGGAATCGATATAGGATCTACTACCGTCAAAATCGCCGTAACCGACGAGGATCAGCAGGTTCTTTTTTCGGATTACCGGCGCCATTTTGCGCATATACAGGAAACTCTGGCAGATCTTCTCTCCGAAGCGAGGGAGAAGATCGGATCGGTGGTGCTGCACCCGATGATCACCGGCAGCGGTGGTCTGACTCTGGCCAATCATCTGCAGGTGCCTTTTGTCCAGGAGGTAGTGGCGGTGGCAACCGCCTTGGAATATTATTCTCCGAGGACGGATGTGGCAATCGAGCTGGGCGGGGAAGATGCGAAGATCATCTATTTCACTGGTGGTGTGGATCAGAGGATGAACGGAATCTGTGCCGGCGGCACCGGTTCTTTTATTGATCAGATGGCGGCTCTGCTGCAGACGGATGCCACCGGTCTGAATGAATATGCAAAACATTATCAGGCGATCTATCCCATCGCGGCCCGCTGCGGCGTGTTTGCCAAGACGGATATTCAGCCGCTGATCAACGAAGGCGCGACCCGCGAGGATCTGTCGGCCTCCATTTTCCAGGCGGTGGTGAATCAGACCATCAGTGGTCTGGCCTGCGGCAAGCCCATCCGCGGCAATGTGGCCTTTCTGGGTGGTCCTCTGCATTTCCTGTCGGAACTGCGGGAGGCTTTCATCCGGACGCTGAAGCTGACGGAGGAACAGGTATACGCGCCGGATCATTCTCATCTGTTTGCGGCCATCGGATCCGCCATGAACAGCCGGGGAGACGCTTCCATTCTCATCGATGACATGATCGAGCGTCTCAGAAACGGCATTCAGATGGATTTTGAGGTGAAACGTCTGGATCCTCTGTTTAAAGATCAGGAGGAATACGATGCCTTCCTGGCGCGCCATGCCCGCCATACCGTAAAGAAGGGAAATCTGGCGGAGTATCACGGGAACTGCTATCTCGGCATCGACGCCGGCTCCACCACCACCAAGATCGCTCTGGTGGATGAGGAAGGCACTCTGCTTTATTCTTTCTACAGCAATAACAACGGAAGCCCTCTGGCTACCACGATCCGTGCGATGAAAGAGGTGAAGGAGCTCCTGCAGCCCGATGCCCACATCGCCTATTCCTGCTCCACCGGTTACGGGGAAGCGCTGCTGAAGTCCGCCCTGATGCTGGATGAGGGAGAGGTGGAGACCGTCTCTCACTACTACGCGGCTTCCTTCTTTGACCCGGAGGTGGACTGCATCCTGGACATCGGCGGCCAGGATATGAAATGCATCAAGATCAAAGACCACGCCGTGGACACCATTCTTCTGAATGAAGCCTGCTCCTCCGGCTGCGGTTCCTTTATAGAGAATTTCGCCAACTCCCTGGACTACTCTGTGCAGGATTTCGCCCAGGAAGCGCTGTTTGCCAAAAATCCCACGGATCTGGGCACCCGCTGCACCGTTTTCATGAATTCCAATGTGAAGCAGGCGCAGAAGGAGGGGGCTCCGGTGTCGGATATCTCCGCCGGACTGGCCTACTCCGTCATCAAGAACGCCTTATTTAAGGTAATAAAGATCACGGATCCTTCGGACCTTGGTTCCCATGTGGTGGTGCAGGGCGGAACCTTCTACAACAATGCCGTACTGCGCAGTTTCGAGAAGATCTCCGGCTGCGAGGCCGTGCGGCCGGACATCGCGGGCATCATGGGTGCCTTCGGTGCTGCCCTGGTGGCCAGAGAGCGCTGCCGCGGCCAGGAAACCTCGATGCTTCCCATCGATGAGATCCTGTCCCTCTCCTACAGCACCTCCATGACCCGCTGCCAGGGATGTACAAACCACTGCCTGCTTACCATTAACAAATTCCCCGGCGGCCGCCGCTACATCACCGGCAACCGCTGCGAGAAGGGTCTGGGCAAGGAGCGGGCCTCGGAGAAGGTACCGAATCTGTTCGAGTACAAATTTAACCGGATTTTCGGCTATGAGCCCCTCTCGGAGGAGGAGGCCGTGCGCGGCGTGATCGGTATCCCCCGGGTACTGAACATGTACGAGAATTTCCCCTACTGGGCTACCTTCTTTAAGGAGCTGAAGTTCCGGGTGGTTCTGTCCCCGAAGTCCACGAGGAAGATCTATGAGCTTGGCATCGAGTCCATCCCCAGCGAGTCGGAGTGCTATCCCGCGAAGATCGCCCACGGACATGTCCAGTGGCTGCTGAATCAGGGAGTGAAAAATATCTTCTATCCCTGTGTCTATTACGAGCGGGTGGAGAGCGAAACGGCGCAGAACCACTACAACTGCCCGATCGTGGTGACCTATCCGGAGAACATCAAGAATAATATTGAAGAAATCAATAATGAGGATATCCTCTTCCTGCGGCCCTTCC
>CAMOYN010000053.1 GCA_946630035.1 uncultured Lachnospiraceae bacterium | reverse complement strand
CGACTGCTGGAAGCCGTGACCGGTCAGGAGTCGTTTCATCTGCTGGACCGGCTGGAGACACTGAAAAATCTGGAGTTTATCGTAGAAGAAGAAAGCTCTGACGAGCGGCACTCGATCCATCTGTCTTTCCGCCATAAGATGATGCAGGAATTTGTAAGAGAACAGCTTTCACCGGCAAAAGCCCGGGTTTATCACAGCCGGATTGCCGGATATCTGGAATCTCTGGATCTTCCTCACGACCTGCGCTGGTACACACAGCTTATTTACCATTATGAGAAGAGCGGGAATCCGGCGAAAAGCCTTTATTTTCGGATTTCCCTGACAGAAATCACTTCCCGTCTTCATTATGATCTGTATCCGGTACTGCAGTCTTCTCTCCATTCCACACAGGAAAAGGCCTATGAGGAACTTCTGTCAGGCCTTGTTCAGCTGGAAAAAGAGCTCTCCCGCTGCTATCAGCTGTATCCGGCCCAGCTGTCCTATGAGGAAGCGGAGGCCCGGCTTGCTCTTAGCATCGGACGGGTCTGTGTCATTCAGGGCGCCTACGAAGAGGGGCTTCCCAGGCTGAAGCACGCGATAAGGGACAATCCCTATGTCAATTTGCACCCGAATCTCCGCAGAGATTTCGCCCGTCAGCTGGTATTTTACGGGATTCAGACCTGGCAGCTTTCCGTCATGAAAGAAGCTCTGGATCTATGTCTTACGATCGATGAGCAATTGCCGGAACTGAGCGAAAAGGCCATCGATCACCGCCTTCTCGGGCTGTATCATTTTATGTCCGGAAATCTTGCCCCGGCCGAATCCGCTCTGAATCAGGCCATCGAAGAATTCCACCGTTCACCACTGACCATCCAGGCCTACTCCATAAGTCTTGCAGCCTGCTACAATTATCTGGGAGAGATACGCCGGGAACAGAACCGGTTCCGGGAGGCTCTCTCTTTCTATCGGAAAGCCATCCAGATCTGCCAGGATAGAAACGGTCCGGAGAATCCTACTTTTTACGTGAATCTTGCCAGAACATTTATGTGCAGCGGAAACCTGCGGGAAGCCCGGTCTGCCCTCGCTTCAGCCCGTGCTCTCTATGATAATTCCGCCGCCTGTATGGGCCGTTGTCTCTGCTATCTCCTGTCGGCCCTTCTCTCTCTCAGAGACGGAAAGGACAGCCTGGCCTGCGAAGAACTGCTGCGAGCTGCCGATGCCGCAGAAAAACTGGGGTCTCCCTACGACCGGGCCGCGTATCTGGCTACCGCTGCCTATTGCCTGTCACACTCCCCCGGCTCCTTTACCCGGCTGCCGGAGACAGATGCCACACAGATGAAATCGGAGTCCGACCGGATCTTCTCAGGGATCCACCGATCTTTTGATTTGGTCTTTTCAAATCTATAAAACTCTGCTATACTAGGAAAGATTTCTGCTTTACGGCACTAAACTGAGAAAGGAAGCGGCCGCTGCATCCGAAGATGGCGGCTCGCGAGGATAAAATGTATGGAGCATCTATTTATTCCGGAGGGTTATAAGCCGGCGCTTTCCCTCCACGATACACAGGTTGCCATCAAAACCGTGAAGGATTTCTTCCAGAAATCCCTGGCAGAGCAGCTGAATCTGCTGCGTGTGTCCGCCCCTCTGTTTGTTACACCGGAATCCGGTCTGAACGATAACCTGAACGGTGTAGAACGTCCCGTCCGCTTCGGCGTCAAAGAACAGCAGGACCGGGAAGTGGAAGTAGTTCAGTCCCTGGCCAAATGGAAACGTATGGCTCTCTATGAATACGGCTTCTCGGTAGGGGAAGGGCTGTTCACCGATATGAACGCCATCCGCCGCGACGAAGACACCGACAACATCCACTCCATTTACGTGGACCAGTGGGACTGGGAAAAAATCATCGAGAAATCCCAGCGCAACATGGATACCCTGAAGGATACCGTTCACCGGGTATACAAGGCACTGAAAAAAACCGAGAAATATATGGCGATCCAGTATGATTACATCGAAGAGATCCTGCCGAAGGATATCTACTTCATCACTTCCCAGGAACTGCTGGACCGCTACCCGGATCTTACTCCCAAGGAGAGAGAATACGCCATCACAAAGGAGAAAGGAGCGGTATTCCTGATGCAGATCGGGGATAAGCTCAGCAACGGTGAGCCTCACGACGGCCGTGCCCCGGACTACGACGACTGGTCCCTGAACGGAGACATCCTGGTCTACTATCCCGTGCTGGACATTGCTCTCGAGCTCTCCTCCATGGGCATCCGCGTCGATGAGGATTCCATCCAGGAACAGCTCGAAAAGGCCGGCTGCCCTGAGAGAGAAAAACTTCCCTTCCAGAAAGCCATCATCTCGCGTCAGCTGCCCTACACCATCGGCGGCGGCATCGGTCAGTCCCGGATCTGCATGTTCTTCCTCAGGAAAGCCCATATCGGTGAGATCCAGGTATCCGTATGGCCCGATGACATCGTCGAGAAGGCCTGGGAACGCGGAGTGAAGCTGCTGTAAATCAACCTGTATTCACAAAAAAAGAGGCTGAAAAGATTTATACACAGAGCTTACGGTCCCTCTATTTCCACCACTCCCTCCTTTACGAGGGAGTGGTTTTTTGTCTCACAGGAAATTTCGAAGAAATATCCTGTATCATCATCCGCCATACCCGAGCACGATCCTCGGAAGCCACAGGGCTACATCCGGGAACAATGTCAGGATCACCAACATGGGGAGCCAGATAAAGAATATCAGTGAATAAGTGGAAGGGAGCATCTTGGTAAGGGAGGATTTTCCTACACGTGCTCCCATGAATAATACGGAAGCGCAAGGAGGTGTGATACATCCCAGGCCGAGATTGACTACCATGATGGCTGCAAAATGAACCGGATCAATACCAAACTTTGAAAGAACCGGAGTCAGAATCGGTGCACAGATGTACATAGCACTTGAGTCATCTAAGAACATTCCGAACAATATGAGCAGAATATTTACGCAAAGGAGAATCACATAACGGTTACCTCCAATCGCGTTCAACATGGATTCCACCACATCATTCAGTCCTTCTACCATAAAAATACGGCTGACCATGGATACGCAGAAAACCATGAATCCACAGACACCGGCGCTGCAGCAGGTGCGGATGAAAATACTCACACAGTCTTTGAAAGAGATTTTCCGGTACACAAACAGGCCCACCAACATGGCGTACAGAACCGAAATGGCGGCTGCCTCAGAGGGTGTGCATACTCCGGAATAGATGCTTCCGAGAACAAAGATGGGAAATAAAAGTGCCGGTATCGATCTCCAGGTAACTTTAGCAAAATGACCGACCCGCTCTTCACGGGGGATCGGTGCGGGCATAACAATATTCGGATCCTTGCGGAAACGGAAGTAACTCCAGACGCAAAATCCGATACACAGGATGATACCCGGAAGCATAGTTGCAAGGAAGCAGGCCAGTACCGGCTGATTGGTCAGCCAGCAGAAGACCAGCATCATACCGCTGGGAGGAATAAAAGATCCGAGCATCGATGTTGAAGCCAGGAGCGAGGAGGATACGGCGTTATCGTAGCCGGCATCATTCATTCTCGGAATCATCAGTTCTCCGATGACCGTCTCTGCAGCAAAGGAACTACCGGATATTGCTCCGAAGATCGCACAGCAAACCGACATCATCATGGCAAGGCCGCCTTTAACCCGCCCAAGAAATAAATTTACGAAATTTACCAGATGCTCTCCGATTCCTCCCCGCTCTATGAAACCACCGGATATTATGAAGAGCGGGAAGGCAACCATTGTCATACTGTTTAGTTTTGTATATGCATTGGGAAACAGAAAATCGATGGAATAACCGCCACATACAATAAGGAACAAAGTGGTTCCAAACATAACAAGCGGAATCGGAAGGCCAAGGATCAACAAGAGAACTAAAATGATTAATGACACATATACATACCAGGCCATTTAGTGACCCTCCTCTGTTCTATTCTTTTTATTCTTAAGCTGTGTACTGACAAAGTCATAAAAATGAATGGCAGTATATATAAGCATCGTAATTGCACCATATAACACAGCACTGTACCCAATCAAAAGAGGAAGCCTCAGCACATCCGTATATTTCGGAAGATGTACGGCACTGACGATAAATCGAATCGAAAAATAGAGAAATATAATATGTAAGAAGATCTGAAGGATCTGTTTGATCCATTCGACCACCAGTAAAGCTTTCTCATTTTTGACCAGCACCTCCAGAGTGTCTGCGCGAAGATGGCTTTTTTCATAACTCGCATTACAGGCTCCGAGAAAGAACAGCCACACCAGAGCAAAATACAGGTACTCCAGTGCAGCACTTAGCTCTGTATGAAGGAAATATCTCAGAAAGACAATAACAGTCATAACTGAAAAAAGAATAAATCCCATGAGTGCCATCAGGATATTATTGATCTGAACAAATTTTCTGAGTGGCGCAAGCTTTTTGTTGCGCTCAAAGATATTCTGATTATTCATCCTTTACCGCCTTTTAGTAAAGAGAGGCGCGGCGGTTTGCCGCGTCTCTCCTAAACAGCTGCATTATTTCTGATAGAACTCCATCATTGCATCGTAAACGTCCTGTCCATAGGTTTCGATAATAGTAGGCCAGCATTTTTCTCTGGCAATTCCAGCCAGTGTATCGTAGTCTTCCTGCGTCAGTTCCACAACATTGACCCCGGCTTCCGTCAGTTTGTTATAGTAGTCCTGGGTTTCTTCCTTTGTTTTTTCGATGCTGGCAAGGAAGATCTCTTTTGCATGTTCAGTGAAAGAGGCTCTCTGCTCATCCGTAAGGCTGTTCCAAAGTACGTTGCTGACAACGATACGGTTGGCATCCACAGCAAAGTTGATCGGCAGATAGTAATCAATAATATCACGGAACTGATTATAGGCGGAGCCTGCATTTGCACCCAGGAAACCATTGATCATACCGGACTGTGTAGCGGAATAAACCTCATTCCAGGCGACGGTAACGGGAGTGTATCCCAGCTCTTTCATCAGGTTTTGCATCATAGGGTTGCCGGTGGTACGGATCTGCATGCCTTTTTTGTCGGAAGCAGGGTCCAGAGGATTCTCGGGCAGTTCTCCACGGATGGAAAGACCTTCCATACCACTGACATCAAAGCCCAGGAATGTCAGATCCATGCCATTGGCAATATCTGTCACTAAATCATAAAGGAAACTTCCTTCACCAAAATCATGCTCTACCGAATCCAGAGTCGTGCAAAGGAAAGGGGAATATGCAATACTGCCACGGGCATCAATCTTTGTGCTCAGTCCTCCGACAATCATCTGAACGGTGCCGTTGATCGCTTCTGCTGTAACATCGTCGTAACTTCCTAACTGGTCATTCGGATAAATCTGGAAATCGAAAATATCTCCACAGTCCGCATTTACTTTCTGACCAAATTCTTCCGTGCGCGCATAGGTGGAGGAATCCAGTCCTTCCGTCATGGAAATCATTACTTTGATTTTCTTGTCAGCCTTTACTTCCGGTGCTGCAATAAAAGCAGAAAATACCATAGTCAGTGTCAATGCGGCAGCCAGTGTTTTCTTCATAATGTGTCTCCTTTCTTTTGGGACAAATATTCGTTTGAACTAAACGTATTTATTTTATGGTTAAACACGTTCAAATTCTTATAAGTAAGATTATAATAAAGGATTGAGAAATGTCAAGTTGAATTTTCAAATATTTCCTCTAAAATGCAAAAATCTCTGTTGCATCTAAAGATACAACAGAGATAATTTGTAATACTCCTATAAGTCAGATTTCCAGGAACTGAGGATTGTTCTGTAAAATCTGCTGCACCAGCTGCTTCGCCTGGCCGCAATATAAATCAACTTCTTCCTTGTCAACATATAGCAGTCCCATCAACGTGCGGAAGGGCATATCCAGTTTTTCATCTTCCGGTGCTTCTTCACCGGCAGAAATCCAGGCGACCATTTCAATTCCGGGCACAACATAATGACTGTAGAAGGTATACATACTGGGAGACAGTGAGACCTGCCTTTTTGCCAGAATCAGATCACTGACATTGATGCCGTTTACGTCGCTGAAAAAAAGATTCTTGAAAACACCCATATCAATGATATCGTGGTAATACCTGCAGAATGTCGAAGAAGCCATCACCGTCTGATACAAACGTACAAACGTGCAGCAGAATAATTCCGGATCTGAACGGATATCTACTTCTTTCATCAACGCCTGCCGAAGTGTCTGCATCTTTTCTTCTATATATGCTGTAGCAATCGCAGGTTTTGTTCCGAAATAGTATATAATCAGACTGGCGCTGGTGTCACTTGCTTCGGCAATCTGACGAAGCGATGTCTGATGATAACCGTGCTCCATAAAGAGTTTGATCGCAGTTCTCAGGATGAGTTCTTTCTTGTTGTCCGTATCCTTTTTTAGTATTTTTTCCATTAATCAATAACCTGCCGTTCTCGAATTATTTAGTGAAGTTCACACAACAAAGACAATATAACACACTAAAACAAATATTACAAGAAATCATTTATCAGATAGCAGATAATAATTGAATAGCAAACGCAAATATTGTGTTGACAATCAGATTCATTTAATATATGCTTTATTTATGGTTAAACACGTTTAGTTTATTACTGAACACTTCAACAGATGGTTTTTGACTTTCCTGGACCGCATTTTCGGTTCATGGACTGACAGGAGTATTTTCTATGCATGATAAATATCCGCATCTATTTAGCCCATTAAGGATCCGAAATCTGGTGCTGAAAAACAGAATCGAAGCATCTCCCATTGCCATTCCCAACGATTCACCGGAATTTGCTTCTCTCGAGAACATGATTTCCTATGAACTTCGGGCTCGCAGTGGCGCCGCTCTGGTTGTACATGAAGAGACCGCTGTTACCAAACTGGCGGATGACAGCAATGGCCCTACCTTTGAAGATACGCCCCTGGCATTACAGGATGTTATGAAGGAAAGCGAAGCAGTTCACCGCTATGGCGGCATATCATCCGTGTCTCTGGTTCACCATGGTGGCTGGAATACCCTGTCCGTTGCTCCGGACGGTAAACTCTATGCCCCTAGCGTATTTAAGAATCCCTATGGCATCATGACAACCGAGATGTCGGAAGATATTATTTTCCGGCTGGTAGAAGCTTATGCCAGAGCCGCAGAACTCGCTCAATACGGCGGACATGATATGGTTATGATACACGGTGCCCATGGATGGCTGCTCAGCCAGTTTATGTCACCCTTGTATAACCATCGTAAAGATAAGTACGGCGGGAGCCTGGAAAACCGCGCTCGTTTTCCTCTGATGATTGTAGATGCGATCCGTAAACGCTGTCCAAATCTGCCAATAGAATACCGTTATTCTGCCAATGATTATATGGAGGGAGGATTCGGTCCGGAAGAAGGAATCGAATTTGCCAGAATGCTGGATGGAAAAGTGGATCTGATTCATATTACCTCCTCTTCTTTCTTTGATCCAAGCACAGGCTATTTATTCCCCAGCATGTTCGCACCCAAAGGTATCAATATTCCTCTTGCTGCCCGGGTGAAAGAAGCTGTATCGACCCCTGTATGTACCGTGGGACGGATCAGTAACCTGAAACAGGCGGATGAAGCAATTGCAGAAGGAATGATTGATATGGTTGCCGCCGGGCGTGCATTCTTTGCCGATCCGCTTTGGGTGGATAAGGTTTACCATGGCAATGAGGAAGATGTAGTTCCTTGTCTGCGATGCGGCACCTGTATCCCCTGTGCCTATGGACCGGCACATTATACACCTTTTCATGGTCATTTGCGGAAATGTGCCGTCAATCCGGTAATCGGGCGTGAATGGCAGAAGCATATTATCCCTCCCGGCTCACCAAAAAAAGTACTTGTAATCGGCGGAGGCCCCGGAGGCATGCAGGCAGCATTAACCGCCAGTGAACGCGGGCATAAAGTCATTCTCTGTGAAAAGAGCAACCGCCTCGGCGGACTGGTAAATATCATTACAGAAGCACCTTTCAAAGAAGAGTACCGGCGGTATATCGATCTTCAGATTCGCAAAATTGAAAACAGTAACATTGATTTACGGCTTAATACGGAAGTGACCCCTCAGATGGCCAGAGAAATGCAGGCAGATGTAGTCATTGCTGCCATTGGCGCGAAACCAATCGTTCCTCCTTTCCCTGGGGCTGATCTGCCGCTGGTGCA
Organism: uncultured Lachnospiraceae bacterium; assembly: GCA_946630035.1. Classification (GTDB taxonomy): domain Bacteria; phylum Bacillota; class Clostridia; order Lachnospirales; family Lachnospiraceae; genus UBA3305. The sequence goes on along the minus strand of CAMOYN010000053.1, from coordinate 4,608 downwards.
TACCATCGATTCCGTGAAAAAAGAAGAATTAGGGCAGAATATTGTGATTATCGGCGGAGGCCCGCAGGGCGCTGAGGAAGCTCTGGCTCTCAAGCTTCAAGGAAAAAATGTAACGGTACTTGAAATGCGTGACCAGTTGTGTCTGGGTGCCCCTTATCTTCATTTTATGGCCGTAAATAAAGAGTATCAAAAACCAGACGCCCCTGCTGCATATCTGAATCATAAGTGTATTTCCATTACGGAAGAAGGAGTAGTCGCAGAGAATATCAAGACAGGAGAAAAAAGACTTTATCTGGCAGATACAGTACTGCTTGCTATCGGTATGAAGGCGGATATTGATTATGTGGAACAGTTCCGTGACGCCGCACTGGAATTCCGCAAAATAGGGGATTGTAACAAGCCGGCGACCATGACAGAGGCGGTTCGCCTGGGATATGATGTCGCTTTTGGGCTGTAAACCCCTTTGTATTTGAAACAACGTTTTCAGGCTTTCAGGCATTCCACCTGACTCGCTTACACACGGAGAATTCATCAAAATTCCCCATCTGCCGTACCATAGAGTACCGGCAGATGGGGATATTTTCTTTTGTCTTATTTGATTTTAATCGTCTTTGCCTCGCTCCAGGGGCCTCCGAAGAGTTCCTTGTCGATCTTGATGTAGCTTCGCATCCGGACGTGATAGGTCTTCCCGCTGACCAGACCGCTGATGGTCTTTACCGTCTGCTCGGTTTTCGTGGCAAGAACCTGCTTCGTGGTTTTATCGGTAAATTCGCTGCTGGTGGAGATGTGAATCTCATATCCCTTGGCCATGGCGTCTTTCTGCCAGTAGACCTTCAGCTCCCTCTTCTGAGTGGATTTGAGATCCGTGATGGTCTGCTTCTGGGGACGTACTTTCACGACTACGGTTTTGCTCTTTGTCTTACCATTAAGCTCGGCCTTGACGGTGATGATGGTTTTGCCGCATCCCATCAGGGTTACCGTTCCGCTGCTTCCGACCTTGGCAACGGTGGGCACGCTGCTGGTATAGGTGATCTTGCCGTTGCTGGTGGCATAGAGGGAAAATACGGGGGTTCCATAGGTCTTCCGGAAGGAAGTGATCGGTACATTCAGCCGCAGGGTCTCGGTCTCCTTCGGATCGGGCACCTTGATCGGTGTCTTATCCCCGGATTTGATGAATTTGAAGAGCTGTCTCTCGTTCAGCTCGTTCATCTCGCATACCATGGCACTGCCGCTGGCGACGGATTCCGCTGCCGTCAGGCACCGGCCCGGGTGGGATTTCGGCACGAGGCAGTAGACACTTCCCCCCACGTGGGACAGCTGCCACAGCTGCCGGTCGTTGTTTTTCCACTCCGCCAGAACCACGCTGTGATCCGCCGCCACCGACAGATAAGTGCCGGTGAGAAGGCTCTGAATCGAGTAATAACCGCCGCCTCTGCGGGCCATCTGGAAATAGGCCAGTTTTTTCGAGAGCTGCCCGGTCATTTCCAGGGTTCCCTTATCAGCATCTGTCACGCCGACGCCGAGACTCGTGGAATAATGAGAGCGGATCTTGAAATTGCCGGATTCATGGACGCAGGTTTTTGACAGGACCGTCACCGGCTGCCGCACCAGCAGAGCAGACTCCCCGGCATTGGCCGCTGTAATCTCGAAAATATAGGTGCCGGGCACCAGATCCTGGGCATGAATCTTGCCCTGCAGCCCGGAAATGTCGTAGGTCTTTTTGTAGGGATAGGCGGTGCCGCCGGTGACCAGCGTCTCGCCGAGCCGGTAGAAAGCGGCATATACCTTCGTCAGTGCGGTCTCCGAAGTGATCTTTCCCGAGAAATTCAATTTGGAACCTTCATTCACATACCGGGGAAGGCTGGCGGATTCCAGTACCGGAGGCTTGATGCTCTCCTTCTTTTTGGTACCGAATTTCGGCCAGTAAATCTCTCGCGCCGCATTTCCCCGCTTGATCGAAGAGGTAAGATATTTCGAAGGGCGCTCAAAATGATAACACCAGTAATAGGCAGCCTTGTAGGCTCCATAGGCATCGTTGTCCATACCACGGATGAAATGAAAAATCGCCGGGTAGAAGGTCCGCAGCTCATAATTCAGATAATTCAGCTGTCCCTCCAGGCTCTTATAATTATATCCGTTGGACTTGCACCAGGATTTCAGACGGGAGAACCGCCCTTTGTGCCACTGGCAGATCCCGTAGCTGGAGCCACTGTCACCCTTCGCTTCCGGATTGAAGCCCGATTCATACTGGATATTCGCCAGCACACCACAGGCGGCTGAGGCGGGCATATCCATATCCCGGGTGATATATTCAAAAATAATTTTCTGGTTTTCTTCCGCGGCTGCATAAATCTGATCGCCTGCTGCCAGCAGGAAAAAGCCTGCAAACAGGAAAACCGCGAGAAACCGGATCTTAAGCTTTTTCATTCTGCACTCCGTTTATTACAAAATTATTAAAACTATATTACAGTATACACCACTTCCCCGCATTTGTCATCTGTTTTTTATATTTTTTACCACCAAATATGCAAAAAAGGCCTCCGAAGAAGCCTTTCATCCCCACTTTGTTGTAATTTTACAGTTTTTTGCGGAAATTTCCGTCCAAAGAAACGCCATTATTCTTCACGGCAAAGACATGATGGTCGAAATCCATCAGGAATACGTCGAGTTTGTGGGCGTCATACTTGGAAACCACCGTATAAATGATATACTCCTTCTCTCCGGTGTATCCGCTGGTGGCCTCCCAGTAGTTGGCGCTGTGGCCCAGTTCCGAAGTAATGTAGGAAATGATCCGGTGCGGATCCTTCTTCGTAAAAATCGTCATCGCCGTAACGATGTTCTGATCGTGCATGTGGTCAATCGTCAGACTGCTGATCACCGAGTAGATGATGGAGTAGATCGCTACCGATACATTCAGGGTGAGGGCACAGATCCCATAGATCACGGCGTTCACCGCGATGGAAAGTTTACCCACCGAGGAGTTTTTGTATTTCTTGGTCAGGACCAGACCGATGATATCCGTACCGCCGGCGGAGGAACGGGACCGGAAGATCATGCCCGAACCGGCACCGGCGATGATACCACCGATGATCACGGAGGTCAAAGTGCTGTCCACCAACATCTCCTTCGGCGTGGGAATCAGAGCCAGGGCGACGGTCTCCACGGTGACACACAGCAGGGTTCTCCGGAAATAGTGGCGTCCCAGTTCCCGGTAGGCCAGGTAGATGATGGGAACATTCAGGATATAGTAGAGAACACTGGTAAAGTTAAAAGAAGCCAAAGAAGGAAAAGCCCGGCTCACCAATGTGTAGATCAGCTGACTGATACCGAGCACACCGCCGTTGTAGGTGCCACAGGGAGAGATGAACCAGTTCACCCCCAGGGCAAAGAGGATCGATCCCAGGATGGTCGTCACCACTTCCATCTTCGTCATGCGGATCGCCATATTGACAGTTTTTTTCATAAATTTATCCATATAATACACCTCGGAATGACTCTGGAGGGACACACCGGCGTATCCCCCCTGCACCTGTGTCTCCCATAAAAATCAAATGGTCTGCCGCACAGCTTACCTGCACAGCAGACCAAATCATAACACATTTTCGATGAAAAGAGAATGTACATTTTTACCGAAAAAGCTGCAAAGAGTTTAGTAAGCATCGTATTTCTACCGGTTTGGTTTAGAATCGAAACCTTCTTCTCATTCTTCCCTTTAGAGGTTTTTATTCCTCCTCTTTTGAAATGGAGTCCGTCTCTACGATGAACCGTACGGTGCTGTCCATACCTTCGCCGGTTCCGGAGAAGGTCTTGTAGGCACGGTCGGCTTCTTTCAGTGCATCCAGACGGTCCATGACATGCTGGAAGCTGTCTCCGAAGGTATCTGTCAGTTTGCTGATACCTTCCTCGTCGTATTCCTTCATGCCGTCAGCCAGTTCCTGAGCTCCGTCATAGAGTTCTCCGGCGCCGTCGTTCAGTTCCACCGTGCCGTCATAGAGTTTCTGTGTTCCGTCCTTCAGATCTCCGGATCCGTCATAGAGCTCCTGCATGCCATCGGCCAGTTCCACCGTGCCGTTATAGAGCTCCTTCGTGCCGTCCTTCAGAGTACCGGCGCCATCGTAGAGTTCCTTCGTGCCGTCCTTCAGATCCACGGTACCGTTGTACAGCTGCTTCGTGCCGTCCTTCAGTGTACCAGTGCCCGCATACAGTTCTCTGGTGCCTCCGGACAGATCCGTCGTACCTTTCAACAGTTTCTCCATGCCTGCATCCAGCTGTACGGTTCCGGTGTAGAGAGTACCGGTTCCCTTGGACAGATCGGTGGATCCGTCATAGAGCTGATTCAGACCCTTCTTCAGGGAAATGGTTCCGTCATAGAGTTTGCTGGTTCCTGCCAGGAGCTGAGAAGTACCTCCGTGCAGATCCGTGGTTCCCTTGTAGAGTTTCGAAGTACCGGCATGGAGAGTGACACTGCCGTCTCGGAGGCTCTTCGCGCCATCCGCCAGATCCGAAGTTCCCTGTTTCAGCTGACCGGCTCCGGTCACGGCACTTTCCGCTCCCTCTTTCAGTGCCTTGGCACCCCCGCACAAAGAACCTGCCGTATCGACGATATCA
>CAMOYN010000052.1 GCA_946630035.1 uncultured Lachnospiraceae bacterium | reverse complement strand
TCCTGCCTACTCCTGCTTCTTTCTGCCTGATTGTGTGCAATGAGTCAAAAAGAACCGTCCCTTCTGACTCATTTCTCCCAGAGGATCACGGCGGATACGGGGGGCATGGTGAGGTCGAGCTGGGCGTCGGTGCTTTCGACGAGTTTCAGGCCGACGTTGTAGGTGGTCTCGGTGGTGATCATGAGGCGCCAGAAGTTGGCGTTTCCTGCGATGCCGAGGGGTTTGGTGTCGACGTTGGCGGTTTGTTCTTCGGTGGAGGTGTTGATGATGACGACGATGCGGTCGTATCTCAGGCACCGGCCGTAGGCGAGTACGTTCTTTTTGGTCAGTAGTGGTATGAGGGACCCGGTGAGGAGGGCGGGGTGCTGTTTGTGGATGCTGATGGCGTATTTGTAGAAGTCGATCAGGTCCCAGTCTTCGCGTCCCCAGGGGAAGCTGCGGCGGTTGTCGGGGTCGGTCCACCCGCAGAGGCCGGTTTCGTCTCCGTAGTAGAGGGTGGGGGATCCGGGCCAGGTCATCTGCATGACGACGGCCTGCCGCAGGATGGCTTTGCTGACGCCTTCTTCGGCGGCGGCGGAGCCGGCGGTGGCGAGGCGTCCTACGCGGTGGTTGGTTCGGGTCAGGAACCGGCTGTGGTCGTGGTTGTCGAGCTGGTTCATGGCTCCGTGGAGGGAGGCGCTGCCGAAGGCGCGTCCGTGTTTTTTCATGTTGATCCAGAATGTGTCGGCGTCTCCGATGAGGTCGGGGTTGTAGGAGTCGGAATGTTTTTCCATCCCGGTGAGGAACCAGCTGACGGGTTCCATGAAGGCGTCATAGTTCATGACGGTGTCCCATTCTCCGCCGGAGAGCCAGGGAGTGACGTCGCCGTAGTGTTCGGCCAGGATGACGGCGTCGGGGTTGGCGCCCTTGACGGCTTTCCGGAATTTCTGCCAGAATTCGTGGTTAAATGTTTCGGAGTGCCCCAGGTCGGCGGCGACGTCGAGGCGCCAGCCGTCCACATTATACGGAGGGGAGACCCATTTGACCGCGATCCGCAGGATCTCCTCCTGCAAGGCCTTGGATTCTTCGTAATTCAGTTTTGGCAAAGTGGGGAGATCCCACCAGGATTCGTAGTTGGTATCGTCATCGAACCGGAAATAGTTCCGGTAGCGGCTGTCCCGGCTCTGCCAGGCGCCTTTTTCGCTCTCGGGGGTGTCCGGACGGTTGTATAATCCCTCCCGGTCCATCCATTTGTTGAAGGATCCGCAGTGGTTGAATACACCGTCGAGGATGATCCGCATGCCGCGTCGATGGACGGCGCGCACGAATTCGGCAAAGTACTGATTGCTGGCTTCCATATTTTCGGGGTCGGTGACCCGGCTCCGGTACAGACTGGCGTCAGCATTATCCGTCGCCCCCTCCGCCAGGCACTCGCCCTCTTCTCTCGCGAAAATGGTGAGATGGGGATCGACGGTGTCGTAGTCCTGGGTGTCGTATTTGTGGTTCGAAGGGGATACGAAAATGGGGTTGAGGTAGATGACCTCGACGCCGAGGTTCTGGAGGTAGTCCAGTTTTTTCCACACTCCCACCAGGTCGCCGCCGTAGAAGCGCCCCACATCCAGGGTGGTGGGCAGGGAGCTCCAGTCGTCCACGTGTTCCACGGGCTGCTGATTCAGGTAAATGTATTCCCTAGTTTTTACGTCATTTTTCCGGGTTCCGTTGTAGAAACGGTCGGTGAAGATCTGGTAAATGACGCTGCCCGGGAGCCATTCGGGTACGATGTAACCGGGGCGGATGACGAAATCATCGATGGGATTCGGTGTCGCCGTCACACCCATTTTGTTGTAAAATACGCTGTGGCGGGTGATGAAGTTCCCCTTGGCATTTTTCGGGATAGCCCCGGCGGCATCCATGGGGCCGGTTACGGTATATATTGTGACGGTACTGACGGGAGGTTCGGAATCGCTAGCAGTACTGTCTGTGATGGTACTGACAGGAGATTCGGAATTGGCAGCAGTACTTTTCGTGGTGGCGCTGACAGGAGATTCGGAATTGGCTGCAGTACTTTTCGTGGTGGCGCTTTCCGTTGGTTTGGCGCCTGTCCCGGGGCCGGTGATGTATTCCACGACTTCGAAGTAGTAGCGGAATTCTTTCTTTGGGGCGGGGATGGTAATGCTATACATCTGCAGATCGCCCACCGGTTCGAGGATGGTCATGGGGTGGCGGAGATGGTCATGGACCAGATACACGGTCACTTTGTCGCCCAGGGCTGTCTGGAAACGGATTTCCACATTGTCGCCGGGGGCCGGCTGCTGAGGCCGGCGGTAGCTGGTGGATTCGTCGCTGAATAAATAATGTTCGTTCATACCTGCGGTTCGGCTGGTGACATCCCCGCAGCGTCAAACAATGCCTCAAACTCCTTCTGATCTATCTTTTCTTTTTCCAGCAGCAGCGCTGCACTGGCATGAAGTACGTTCATATTGTCCTCGATTATCTGTCTGGCGTCGTGGTAGCAAGTGTCGATAATATTCTTGACCTCTGTATCGATCATCGCTGCCATTTTTTCACTGTAGCCGCGGGTGTGGCCGAGGTCTCTTCCCAGGAAGACCTCTTCGTCCCCGCCGTAGTGGATCATGCCGATATTCTCCGACATGCCGTATTTGGTTACCATTTTCGTCGCCATATCAGTGGCCTGCTTGATGTCCTGGGAGGCGCCGGTGGTGTAATCGCCGAAAATCAGCTCCTCAGCAATCCGGCCGCCCAGGGAGACCATGATCTCCTGGATCAGGTGGCCGCGGGTCATGAACATCTCATCCCGGTCGGGCAGGGGCATGGTGTAGCCGGCGGCGCCGAGGCCGGTGGGGATGATGGATACGGTGTGAACGGGGCCTACATCGGGCAGCACATGGAACAGGATCGCATGACCGGACTCGTGGTAGGCCGTGATTTTCTTTTCTTTTTCGGAAATGATGCGGCTCTTTTTCTCGACGCCGATGCCTACTTTTACGAAGGATGCGTCGACGTCTTCCTGGGTCAGGTAGGGGCGGTTGTTCTTCGCCGCCAGAATGGCCGCTTCATTCATCAGATTTTCCAGATCGGCGCCGGAGAAGCCGGCCGTTGTCCGTGCCACCCGCTCCAGGTCGACATTTTCACCCAGGGGCTTGTCCTTGGCGTGAACCTTCAGGATCTCTTCTCTTCCGCGTACATCGGGGCGGCCGATCATGACTTTCCGGTCGAAACGGCCGGGGCGCATGATGGCGGGGTCGAGGATGTCTACGCGGTTGGTGGCCGCCAGCACGATAATGCCGGAATTCACACCGAATCCGTCCATTTCCACCAGCAGCTGGTTCAGGGTCTGCTCTCTCTCGTCGTGGCCTCCGCCCATGCCGGAGCCTCGCTGACGGGCCACGGCATCAATCTCATCGATAAACACGATACAGGGTGCATTGTTTTTGGCGTCATTAAACAGGTCCCGGACGCGGGAAGCGCCGACACCGACAAACATTTCTACAAAGTCTGAACCGGAAATGGAGAAGAAGGGTACGCCGGCCTCGCCTGCGATGGCCTTCGCCATGAGGGTCTTACCGGTTCCGGGAGGGCCCACCAACAGCACGCCCTTGGGAATACGGGCGCCAAGACTGCGGTATTTTTCCGGATTCTTCAGGAAATCCACGATCTCCGCCAGGTCTTCTTTCTCTTCCTGCAGGCCCGCCACTTTGGTGAAATCCACGTCATTGCCGGTGACCATGGTGGCACGGCTCTTGCCGAAATTCATCATCTGGTTGTTGGCGCCGGGCTGGGATCCGTTCCGCACGATCATGAACAGGATGACGACCACGGCGATGCCAAGCACGATGTAGAGCATCATGGTGGTGCTGTCAAAACTGCTGGCCACATTCCCCACCAGATAATTGGTGAAACCCAGCTCCCGCAGATCCTCCACGACAGTGTTCACATCACTGACATAGACCTCCCAGGTCTCCTCCTTCCCATCAGCTTTGGAGGCGGAGGTGCCAGACGATTTTTCGGTGGAGTTTTCGGTAGCACCATCGGAGTTGGCGGTGGTGCCATCGGAGTTGGCGGTGGAGTTTTCGGTGGCGCCATCGGAATTACCGGTGGAGGTGCCATCGGAATTGGCGGTGGAGTTCTCGGTGGCGCCATCGGAATTACCGGCGGAGGTGCCATCGGAATTGCTGATGGAGGTGCCATCGGAATTGCCGGAGGAACCATCGGAGTTAGCGGCGGAGGTACCATCCGAGGTGCCGGTGGAGGGACCAATGGTGGTTCCATCCGAGGTGCCGCCCGAGGCACCGAGGGAGACGGAGCCGGTGGTGTAGGTGACCACCCCGGTGGGAACCTCCGCATTCTGGTGGATCCGCACATCCTTCACATTCCCCGCACGCACATTTTCCAGAAATGCCTCGTAGGTGGCAGTCTGGGTGTCCTCCGTGTGCCGGAACAGACTCCCGGAAAAATAGTATACTCCCAATGCAATGATCATCATGATCAGATACATGGTGATAAACGAACTTCCTCTTTGTCGGTTCAAAACAATAGTCTCCTTAGTTTTTCTTATAAAGAATTGGATATGAAATATGAACTATGAACTATTTACTCGTCTGACTCCACAACGCCTACGAAGGGCAGATTGCGGTATTTCTGGTCCATGTCCATGCCGCATCCGACCACGAACAGGTCCTCGATTTCGAAGCAGCAGTAGTCCACTTTCACTTCGTGATGTACACGGCGGGAGGGTTTGTCCAGCAGGGTGCAGAGTTTCAGGGTGGCGGGTTTTCTTCCCTTCAGCAGCTCCATGAGGTAGGCCAGGGTGTTGCCACTGTCGATGATATCCTCGATGAGCAGCACGTCTCTTCCCTCCACCGGCTCGTCCAGGTCCTTGACGAGTTTGACAATTCCTTTGGACACGGTGCCGGAACCGTAGCTGGAGCAGCTCATGAAATCCATGGTCACTGGAACGGTCAGGCGTTTTGCCAGCTCTGCGGTGAAGAATACGCTGCCTTTCAGGATGCAGATGAGGTGCAGTTCCTTCCCCTGATAATCCTGGTTGATCTTAGCCGCGATCTCATCGATTCTGCGGGATACTTCTTCTTCTGAAATTAAAGTACGGATTTTAACACTCATGATTTTTACCATCCTTGCATCAAGAACGCCTCGGCGTTCTTGCCGCGCCGCGCAAGGTACGAAGCACCTTCCTTATTGCGCGGCTGCGATCCGCCGGAGGCATTAATCTCTGACGCGGGTTTGTATCCCACGTCTGAGACGAGTTTCCATTTGCGCATTCCTCTCACGACTAAAGTCACGAGAATCCTGCGTCAGAGATTGATATTAGGGACAGAACTGCCTGTCTCTGGTATCTTTCTGTTTATATATGTAAGAAAGGACTTTTCATGTACATATTCTATCTTCTCCTGTGGATTTTGGCGGGAAGTATCTTCCCGGCTCCACAGACTGCCTACGCTGTATCCGGGGCCGCCGGGATCGGAGCAGCGACGGCAGAAAGTTTTTCCGATACGGTGGAGATTCCGGCCCCCTCAGGAACCGTGGATCAGGAAGCGATTCTCGGTGAGGGTATCACGGCCGACGGTCTGAATCTGGGCGGTATGACCGTCTCGGACGCCAAGCTGCTTGTCAATGGTCATTTTCAGAATATTTCTGAATCTGAACTCGTTGTCAGCTTTGCCGGGCAGACCGCCGCAGTTACGCCGGAGGAACTGGGATTCACCTGGGAATCCGACGCAGCCATCGAAGCAGCGGCCGAGCTGACCGGAAGCGGCCGTCTGGTGGAGCGGTACAAAGCCCGTGAAAATCTCAAATATGACAATCTGGAACTTACCATTCCCTACTCCTACGACTCAGGAAAAATTCGTACCTTCGTGGAAGACGAAATTGCTTCGAAGGATACCACACCGGTAGATGCCTCCATGGTGCGGGAACACGGACAGTTTACCGTGACCGAAGAAATCAATGGCGTCACCACCAACGTGGATGAAACCGTATCGGCAATTCAAAAGGCTCTTAGTGCCTCTCTCTCCGATCACATGAGTGCCGAAGCTGTCGTCGAAGTAAAAAAGCCCAAAATCACGGCAGAGTTTTTGTATGGAATTCAGGACAAACTGGGAACCTACAGCACCAGCTACAGTTCCAGCAGCAGTGCCCGGAAAAAGAACATCCAGATCGCGGCCGGCCGGCTGGACGGACTCCTGCTGATGCCCGGCGAATCCCTCTCCGTCAGCGAAGCGATCGGTGAGAGAAACGCCGAGAACGGATATCAGCTGGCTCCGCAGTATGAGAATGGCACTTCGGTAGATTCCTATGGCGGCGGTGTGTGTCAGGTATCTACGACCCTCTATAATGCCGTCATCCGTGCCGAACTGCAGGTGGATAAACGATACCCCCATTCCATGACAGTTCATTATGTGCCCTACTCCTCCGATGCGGCTATCGCCGAAGGAAACAAGGACTTTGTTTTTACCAACAACACGGATACCGCTATTTTTATCGCCTCGGACGCAGACGGCTCGGATCTGTATTTCAGCATCTATGGCCATGAGACCCGCCCTGCTAACCGCACGATCGAATTTGTATCCGACACCCTCTCGTACACAGAGCCGAAGCCCAAGGAGAAAAAAGACCCCAACCTGGCCGCGGGAAAAAAACGTACCGAGGGAAGCACCCATGCCGAGGTCAGATCACGGCTCACGAAGATCGTCAAGGTGGATGGCGTGGAAACCGAACGGGTTGTGATCAATGAAGACCATTATCGAGGTGTCAGCAAAACGATCTACATAGGAACCAAGAAAAAAGCCTCGGCAAAGAAAACCAAGGACGAGACAAAGAAGAGCAATTAAGCGCCATAAATAACCGCAAACTCACAAAAACTCGGCAAGATCCATCTCTAATGGTTTTAGTTAATGAAATTCATCCTGGAAGGACAGAACACATTTGTTGTTCTGTCCTTTTTATGTACGCTCTAAGCGTAGCGGTCCCCATGTATTTTCCATGCAATTTGTAGATTGATCATTATTTCTATGTATGCTAAAATAAGTTTTATTTGCATAGTGGACGTTTCTTTCAGTATAGTCAATAAGTGAGGCATAGTTATGGATAGAATTGCTGTTCTGATTCCCTGTTATAACGAAAGTCAAACCATTCATAAAGTGGTGTGCGATTGGAAGAGAACTCTTCCGGAAGCAACAATATACGTTTATGACAACAACTCAAGTGATGGTACAGATCGTATTGCCCAAGAAGCAGGAGCTATTGTGCGATATGAGCCTTTGCAGGGAAAGGGAAATGTTATTCGAAGGATGTTCCGGGAGATTGATGCTGAATGCTATGTTATGGTCGATGGGGATGACACATATCCGGCAGAGGCAGGACCTGATATGGTTGCAGAAGTATTGCATCATCAGGCGGATATGGTTATAGGAGACAGGCTTTCGTCCACCTATTTTGAAGAGAATAAACGACCTTTTCATAATTTAGGAAATTCTGTTACAAGATGTTTCATCAATAATATTTTCAAGACGGATATCAAGGACATCATGACCGGATTGCGTGCTTTTAGTTATCGATTTGTTAAGACATTTCCGGTTCTTTCTCAAGGGTTTGAGATAGAAACAGAGATGACGATTCACGCAATTGATAAGAACATGTACATTAAGAATTGCATAATAGAATACCGAGACAGACCGGAAGGCAGTGAATCTAAACTGAATACCATACCAGATGGAATAAAAGTGATAAAAACCATTTTTAATCTTTATAAGGACTATAAGCCTTTTGGATTCTTCGGAACCATTTCATTAATTGAACTAATACTTGCTATTGCATTTTTTATTCCGGTACTGATGGAATATCTAAGAACAGGGCTGGTTCTGAGATTTCCCACCTTAATTGTCTGTGGCTTTGTTGCGGTGAGCGCATTATTGTCATTTACTGCCGGAATGATTCTGGAAACGCTAATTCACAAAGATAAACAGGCTTATGAATTCAGGCTTCAGATCATCGAAAACATGTACCGCGAGAAAGTAAGTATGAGGAAAAATAACAATGGATAAGAAATCGCAAGGCCTGATATTTGATTTTGATAAATTCAAGGAAGAATTATTGAATAACATTTCCGTTGTATTGGTTAAGAAGACATCGCTGGCCATTATCGTCCATTTGATCTTGGCAGCTCTGACCGGGGCTTTACTGCTTACTGGTGCGTATATGCTTCCGGTAAATCAAATCGATTATCATGTAAGAATCTCCGCAGATATTATTGAGGAAGAAGGATCCTATCCTCGTTTATCTGAGATCTTTACCAGTCAGCTGGACAACTATACAGACTCCATTATGCTTTTAGAAGCGGCAAACAATTCTGTAATTTCACCGCTGATAGATGCGATGAATGCTCCCAGGGGATATATAGAAGAACATCGTCCTAATGAAGTACTGACAGCACATTATATAGATGAAGTCGAGTTTGACCGTACGATCACATATCCAAGATACTGGCATGGATATCAGATTTTCCTGAAACCACTGTTAACAATAGTTGATTACAGCACCATTCGAATAATTAATGGTATTGTTCAGTTAATATTCGTTATATTAACATGTTATCTTCTCGTCAGAAAAAAGCAGAAGAAGGCAATCATCCCTTATATGCTTTCTTATGGTATGCTGATGCCTCTGGCATTGGCAAAATCACTTCAGTTTTCTACCTGCTTTTATGTATTTACAGTAGGTTGTATTTTCATGCTGATTCTACCAGCGAACAAATGGAAAGAAAAGTCTTGTTTTATATTTTTATATTGTGGAATTTTGACAGCATACTTTGACCTTCTGACATATCCAATCACAACTTTTGGAGTTCCGATGATTTTCTACCTTCTGCTGGCAGAAACGGATTCTCCAGAATCAAAGATCCGTGCTATCATTCAAAATGGATTATTCTGGTGTATTGGATTTGGCTGTATGTGGGCAGGAAAATGGGTGATTGGCAGCCTGATTACAGGGAATAATGTCATTTTAGACGGAGTAGAAAAAGTAATCTCGCGAACATCAACTACTTCTGCAGATGGTTCTGTTAAGTATGGATTAATTGCATGCGAGATCCAAAATTATAAAACTTTTTTTACTACACCCGTTTCAATTGGTGTAGTACTTTACATAGGATCTAGTATCTTCAAATGTTTTAAAGATACTAGATGTTCATTTAAACATGCGGTAAGAACCCTACTTCCATTTATACTCACAGGTTTTGCACCTATAGTATGGTATGCATTTGCAACGAATCACTCTTCTATTCATTTTTGGTTTACTAACAAAGCTTGTATAGTATCACTAATGGCAATTTTATTTGGATTGGTAACATGTAGGAACAAAAATAGTTATTTCAGATGAGAAAGCGCATACATTTATGTTCATAATAAAAACCACGGGAACCTGTCCCGTGGTTTTTCAACGTTTTTGTCTGCTTATCATTGTGGCTGGATCTGAAGTTTCGGATCGGTCTTCGTATCGATGCGGATGAAATCCACCACTTTTTTTCTTGAGTGGGAGTAGAGGAGGCAGTACAGGCCGTCATCTTTGCAGACGTAGATTTCTCTCCGTCCTTCCTGGTCCACACAGATCTCCACTACCTTTTCGGGAGCGGGTGTGCCGGGACCTTCACTGTCAATGATGATGCGCAGTCCCTCGGTCTGATAAGAGTAGTGGGCAAATTCATCTCTGCGTTTCTTTATCTCTCCGGTGGCTCCGTCCCGGATATAGAGGAAGCCCTCGTGCATCTTCTCTTTTGTCTCCTGTCCGATTTCCGTCACACCGGCGAAGGGAACGTCTTTCAGGTAAGGTCCGACTTCTCCCTTTTTGGTTACCACCAGGATCATATCCTTTTCTTTTCTGCTGTAGGCGGAGAACCACCCGGCAGAGTCCTTGGCATGGTACAGACGATAATAGACAAATTTCTGAATGAAGCCGGGATCCTTCCGCAGTTTTTTAGGGAAGGAGACGTTTTTCTCTCCTGCCAGAGCCTGCTTCAGCCAGGTCTTTGAGATCGAGATCTGTTCATTCAGGATCTTATGAACTGCGTCATAGTCAATGGGCTTGCACAGGATATCCCACTTTTCCTGCATCTCCTGCGGTCCTTCTACCCAGCGGTCGGTCAGATTCAGCTCTGTCAGCAGAGAACGGATCCGGGATACGGCCCAGGCGGCCTGCACCACCACAAACTGTCTTCGGAACAGAATGGAGAAGCAGGTGCAGTGGAAGGAGTCCGTTACCACAAACTCTGCGTTCCGGATATTGTAAAGCCACTCTTCCAGCTGCAGATCCTTGATGTAGGGCTGATCAAAATTCTTCGCTTTTGCCTCAAATTTCTTCTGATTTCCGGAGGCCATATTGACCCGGGGAAGCGAAAGCTTCTTGGCAGCGAACCGGATGGCACGGTTCAGTTCTTTTTTCGGGGTCAGTGCATAGACGGCCAGATAGGGGCCGGAAGGCTTTCTGGCCGCATTGGCGGTCAGCTGGTCATAGTCTTTCGCTTCCAGGAGGAAGACCGGATCCATGACAGCTTTCGCTGGCATGTCATAGTAGTTCTCACACACCTCTACCGCTTCGGTCTCCCGGACTCCGACATAGTCCAGGCGATGCATCAGCGCAGAGATCTTCGGGAAGCGGTCGGGATGGCTGTCCAGTATGGTCGGGCGGTTAAATCCAAAGGAAGCCGCATAGGCGATCTTCTTTTTGTCATCTTTTACAAAATCAAGATACATGCTCTCCCGCCGGCCGGGGAACAGTGTATTATTCCAGATCTGATCCGATCCCAGCAGGAATGTATCGGCTACCTTGTTATACTTTTTGGCGAACTGCTCTCTCGGAACGCGGGTTGCCAGCACCATATATCTGGTGCAGAAACGCAGTCCCTGACTGTCAGTCACCACACCGCTCTTCGGCAGAGGAGCCTGCAGAGTAATCACATCATACCCCATCTTCTGAACCGTGCGGTACAGAGCATAGTAGGTAATCAGGCCTCCGTAATTCTGTCCCACCGTAGCGCCATAGAGTGCTACATCATAATGCTTATTCCCCAGGTTATGGTTATAGGCATCGATAAAGGATCCCTTCCGCAGCATCTCAAAGAACCGTTCTCTGTTGGGATGCATAGAGCGGGTCACACTGCGCCGGTTGGCTCCCATCGCCTCCTTCGGGGTCACCGGTTCTTTCACGGGAAATGCAGAGGATACTTTATCAAACAGCTCCTGCCCATGGGCATTATTGATCGTTATCACAGAAAGTCCGCTGTCGCTTTCAATCAGATCCGGGCGGGCTTTTTCCGCTCCCCAGAAATCGCCTGCCGACAGATCACCCTGTCGGGGGAATACGGCAAACTCACAGTGAGCACAGGATCTGCGCAGGCTCAGATTGTGCAGGAACTGATGGAAGAAAGGATTTTTGGAAGAAGGCTGAATCGTCTCTGATCCATCCTTATAACCCATGCGGATAAAGAGTTTCTTAAATCCATGATCTCCTTTGTGGCGGAAATCGACAGAAACAAGATTCTCCTTGTCGATTTCTTCTGAAAGATATCTGGCCCATACGCCCGGAGAAGGAGCGCCGTGACAGATGATATCTAATGTATACAGATTTTCATAGGGTTTCCCCAGGAAAGTTTGGATGCCGGCCACCTGGCAGGGAGTACCGGAAAACAAAACCGTTTTCCCCTGCTTCAGCAGTTCCCGGATCTGACGGAACACATCCCCGGTCTGGCTCTGAACGTACTTGGATTTTTTAATCCGGGATACTCCCTCGGCTGTATCGGTGATCATGTGATGCAGTTCGAAGGAATCATCCCAGGCCGCACCGCAGATATAACCACCTGCGGAAAGAATATATTCTGCCAGAACGGCAAACACGCCCGCGGAGGAACTGTCTTTCATAATCTCCGGTTCCGCCTTTACGGCAAAACAGGCAGGCTGTTTCTCATTGTCCCTCGGCACATGCAGGACAGGACAGGACTTCTCGCACAGACCACACTGAATACAGCGGTCATGGTCGATGACCGGGGCAAAAAAGCCTTCCTCGTCGGCTTTCATTTGTATCGCGTCCTTCGGACATGCATTAAAACAGGCTCCACATCCGGAACACAGCTCCGGTGCCAGCACTTCGATTGTCCGGTTTTCTTTCAGATCACTCAATTCAGTTTCCTCCCACCTTGGGCTTTCTGGTCAAAAGTAAAAACATACTGATCGCAAAGATCAGAGTTACCAGGCATAAAATCAGAGAGTCCAGAAACTGTATCTGGGCCATCAACGTGACCAGCCGGGCCGCTAGTTGTTCTTCCATATATATCTCCTGTTGTCATTTTGTTGCGAATCAATACCGGATCGTGATTCCTTTCCGGTCATAATGTCCCACCACGGGAATCTTATGAATCAGTACACAAGCGCATACCGTGTAGTCAAAGGCCACTCCCGGTTCCGCCTCCTCATCCCGGTAGCGGCACTCGCCTTTCGCCGGGACACGATCCAGGATATTCCAGTCCTCGCCCTCTTCTCTTCGCAAAATCCGATACAGAGAGGTACCGGGAACCGGATCCCATGCCACCAGTATATTCCCCTCCGCGTCTTTTTCCCGGTAAACCCGGACCGCAGGGAGGACATTTCCCTGGTCCACGTGAACCGCCAGGCCCAGGGGATCCCGGGGGCTCTTGATCCGTTGACCGTCTACAATCTTAAATGCTCTCACACTATAATAATAAGTAGTATCCGAATCCACGGCGAAGTCCAGATACAAGGTTGTCTTTGCCTCCGTTCTTCCGATCCGCTGCCACTTTGTGTCACCGAATCGTCTCCAAACCGTATAGGCTTCGGCATGTTCCACCGCTTCCCAACGGAATACCACCC
>CAMOYN010000051.1 GCA_946630035.1 uncultured Lachnospiraceae bacterium | reverse complement strand
TAGGAGACAGGGGACAGACCCCTGTCTCCTAATCTTTTAGAATCCTGCGTCAGAGATGGAAAAGCCTTGTTTTTTGCGCCTAACTATGTTACCATTGCTTCGCGACAAAAATAACTTCTAATAGAAGATAGGGACAGAGGGACGTTCGCCCTGTCCAAATTTTCTGAAAATTGGGACAAGGCGAACGTCCCCCTGTCCCAGGAGAAATGGTAAGTATGGAGACATTGAAGGAGCTGGCGGCGGGCCAGTCGGCGGTTGTTTGTGAAGTTGGCGGGGAGGGTGCTCTTCGGCAGCATTTCCTGGATATGGGTGTGATCCCCGGTGCCACTGTGAAGGTGATGAAGTTTGCTCCGATGGGGGATCCGATGGAGCTGCGGGTTCATGGATATGAGCTGACGCTGCGTCTGGCGGATGCGGAGAATATCCTGGTGACTCCGGTGGAGGAGAGCGCGGGTACAGCGGGGCCGGAAAGTGCGGATGTGGCATCTCGGACCCGGGACGATGGTAGAAATACGAAGGTGGATCCGGATGCTGTCGAAAAGATGGGAAAAGGGAGTGGCGACCTGCCGCCTGGGAGTAAGAACGGAAAGGTAGTTTCACCCCGGCGGGAGCATCCGGGGCTGGGAGAGGAAGGACGGTTTCATCCGAAGGGCACGGGAAATCCGCTGCCGGAGGATGTGACGCTGACCTTTGCTCTGGTGGGAAACCAGAACAGTGGTAAGACGACGTTGTTCAATCAGTTGACGGGTGCCAATCAGCATGTGGGAAATTTTCCCGGGGTGACGGTGGACCGCAAGGACGGCGTGATCCGGGGCTATCCGAACACGCTGATCACGGATCTGCCGGGCATTTATTCCCTGTCCCCCTATTCCAGTGAGGAACTGGTGTCCCGGGATTTTGTGATCAATGAGAAGCCGAAGGCGATCATCAACATCGTGGATGCCACGAATATTGAGAGAAATATTTACCTCACCATGCAGATCCTGGAGCTGGGAATTCCCACGGTGGTAGCGCTGAATATGATGGATGAGGTGACCGGAAATGGCGGTACGGTGGATATCAATGCCATGGAGAGCCTTCTGGGGGTGCCGGTGATTCCGATTTCCGCAGTGAAGAATGCAGGAGTGGATGAGCTGGTGCGGCATGCGGTTCATATCGCGAAGTACCAGGAGAAGCCGCTGCGGCAGGATTTCTGTGACAGTACGGACCATGGCGGTGCGGTGCATCGCTGCCTCCACTCGGTGATTCATCTGATCGAAGACCACGCGGAGCGGGCGGGACTGCCGGTGCGTTTCGCGGCGAGCAAGCTGATCGAGGGAGACGAGAAGATCCGGGAGCAGCTGGATCTGGATCAGAATGAGAAGGAAATGCTGGAGCACATTGTGCTGCAAATGGAGAAGGAGCGGGGACTGGACCGCAGCGCAGCCATTGCGGACATGCGGTTCGCCTTTATCCATAAGGTCTGCGACCAGTGCGTGGTGAAACCCAGAGAGAGCCGGGAACATTTGCGCAGCATGAAAATGGATGAGGTGCTGACGGGAAAATACACGGCGATTCCGGTATTTATCGGCATCATGGGACTGGTTTTCTACCTGACATTTAACGTGATCGGAGCCTGGCTGCAGGAGCTGCTGGAGGCCGGAATCGGCAGTCTGGCAGATGCGGCGGACGCTGCGATGACCGCGGTGGGGGTAAATGAAGCCATTCATGAGCTGATTATCAATGGTATTTTTGAGGGCGTGGGCAGTGTTCTCAGCTTCCTGCCCATTATTGTGGTCATGTTTTTCTTCCTGTCCATGCTGGAAGACAGCGGTTACATCGCCCGGGTGGCATTTTTCATGGATAAGCTGCTGAGGAAAATCGGTCTTTCGGGCCGGAGCATCGTTCCTATGCTGATCGGTTTCGGATGCACCGTGCCGGCGGTCATGTCGACTCGTACTCTGCCCAGTGAGCGGGACCGGAAAATGACGATCCTGCTGACGCCCTTTATGAGTTGTACGGCCAAACTGCCCATCTATGCATTTTTTGTCAATGCATTCTTCCCGCGGCACGGGGGGCTGATCATGACAGGGCTCTATGTGCTGGGCATTCTCGTGAGCATCCTGGCCGCGTTGGTATTTAAGAAGACACTGTTCCGAGGAGAGGCGGTGCCCTTCGTCATGGAACTTCCCAATTACCGGTTGCCCAGCCTGAGAAATGTGCTGCAGCTGCTGTGGGAGAAGGCGAAGGATTTCCTGCAGCGGGCTTTCTCCGTAATCCTGATGGCAACCATTGTGGTGTGGTTCCTGCAGAGTTTTGATTTTCAGTTTAATCTGGTCAGCAACTCCCACGACAGCATTCTGGCGACGCTGGCCGGAGTGGTGGCACCGTTGTTTGGCCCCCTGGGGCTCGGTGACTGGCGCATCGTTACTTCCCTGATCAGCGGTTTCATGGCCAAAGAGAGCGTCGTCTCCGTACTGGAAGTTCTCTTCGGAGCCGAAGGCGGCGTGACGGCAGCGATGAGTTCCCTGGCGGCAGCTAGCCTCCTCGTGTTCAGCCTCCTCTACACCCCCTGCGTGGCAGCCATCGCCTCCATTCGGAGAGAACTCGGCGGGCGTTGGGCCCTTTGCGTCGTACTCTGGCAGTGCGCCATTGCCTGGGTCGCAGCATTCCTCGTACACCTGATCGGCATGGCCGCAGGTCTGGGCTGAGAAAAAGACACAGGAAAATTACAGATGAACGCCAAGGCGTTCCGGATGAGGGATGAAAAGATGAATATATGGGATATTGTCATCATAGCAGCGGTAGCCGTCTGCGTTGTACTGGCGGTGCGGAACATCCGAAAAAAGGGAGGAACCTGCTCCTGTGGATGCAAAAACTGTCAGAAAAAATGTAATCAGTAGGAGACAGGGGACGGTCCTTTGTCTCCTTCCCATCAAGACGCCGGAGACAGGGGACGGTCCTTTGTCTCCTTCCCATCAAGACGCCGGAGACAGGGGACAGACCCCTGTCTCCGGCGTCTTGATGGTGTAAGGAGACAGAGGACCGTCCCCTGTCTCCGCAAAAAATCCGCCCCTTCTTTATGAAAAATTAATGAATATGCTGCAAAAATACATGATGAATCTGCAAAAAAGAGCTTTGTGGAAGAAGGTATAGTGAAGATGCTTAAGTAAACGTTTTCCTTAAATAATTACAGGAGGTATTTCAAATGAAAAGAAGAACATGGGTGAAGGCGATTCTTTCCGCAGCGATCATCGCAGCAGGTCTTGGTACCACGCAGGCAAAAGCGGACGAGCCGGTAGTACTGGTATTTTCTGAGACAAACTCCATCGATTCCATCGATGGCCAGTACGCCACTTTCTTCAAAGAAAAAGTAGAAGAGCTGACCGACGGTGCAGTGACTATTGATATCCAGGCCAGTGGCGTTCTGGGTACGGAAGCAGATGTACTGGACGGAATGGTTTCCATGAGCGGAACCGTAGATATCGTTCGTTTCTCCTGCTATGCGTTCAGCAACTATGGCTGCAAAGAGTCGGCTCTGCTCGGACTTCCCTTCTTGTTTGAAAGCAGCGATCATTTCTGGAAATTTGCCAATTCCGAACTGGGTCAGGAGATCCTGGCTGAGCCGCAGAACACGGGTCTGGGTGTGACCGGTCTGTACTACCTGGAAGATGGTTTCCGCAGCTTCTTCTTCAAAGATGCCGTGAGCGGAATCGAGGATTTGCAGGGCAAAAAGCTTCGTGTATCCAGTGACCAGATTATGACCGGCCTGGTAGAAGGCCTCGGAGCTTCCCCTACCGTGGTTGCTTTCAATGAACTGTACACTAGCCTTCAGTCCGGTGTTGTGGATGGCGCAGAACAGCCTCTGCCTCAGTACGAATCCAACGCTTTCAATGAAGTAGCTCCTTATGTTCTTCTGGATGAGCACACCCTGGCGACCTCTTCCGTAGTGATCGCAGATGCTTCCCTGCAGAAGCTGACCGAAGATCAGCAGAAAGCACTCTTTGAAGCCGGTAAGGCAACAGAGGAATTCTGCCAGCAGATGTCGGTAGAGGAAGCTGCCAAGGCGAAAGAAAGCCTGACGGCCAAGGGTGTCACTTTCGTGGAAGTAGAAGACAAGACTCCGTATCGCGAAGCCTGCAAAGATCTGATTGGTCAGTTTACCGGCGGTATTGAAGACAAATATGAAGCCATTCTGGCTATGGCAAACTAAAACGAATATCCATTTTAGCTGAAAACAAGAGATGCCCTGCATTCGTGATTTCAAAGTAGAATGCAGGGTGTTTATCTTTAAACGTGTATTCCTTAAATGGATTATTTGCAATGTTTTGCAAGCTATTTGCAATAAAGTATGCCAACTGAAATCCTATAATTATTATATAATAATTATAGGAGAAATCGGAGGTTGACATGAGATATTACAATTCTGTGGAAGCTGTGAAAGAACCATGTTTCGGGGGTGGCAATGGTTCCTGTGCTCTTCGGAATGAAAAAAATGGCTATACATAGAGAGGAGAGGTGGTAAGAGAGATGGCTGAAAAGATAGAGAAAGCATTTGATAAACTGTATGCCATTGTTATGGTACTCTGCAAATTATTACTGATAGCAGACGTAGTAATCACATCCTACGCGGTTATGGGCCGTTATGTAGGAAAGTATATTACGCTGCTGAAAGATCCTGCCTGGAGCGAAGAAATTGTGTTGACCTGCATGGTCTACATGGCGTTTCTCAGTGCGGCACTGGCCATCCGCAAAGGAACACATATCCGTATGACTTCCCTGGATATCTATATTCCGAAGAAAGTATTGTATGTGATGGACTTTATAGCGTATCTGCTGGTATTAGCTTTTTCGCTGATTCTGGTTTATGAAGGATTCAAATTTGCGATGACCATCGGCAGCCGGGCTTCTTATACAAGTCTGCCCTGGCTGTCCAAATTCTGGCAGTACTTCCCGGTTCCGCTGGCCGGCACCGCGATGGTTCTGTTTCAGCTGGAAGTAATCTATAAACATATCACCGGAAAGGGAGGAGAGAAAGCATGACAACCAATGCAACCGCAATTCTGATCCTGGTGGGATCTTTTCTGCTGATGATTGTGCTTCGCATTCATATTGCTTATGCGGTTGGAATCGCATCGACCCTATGTCTGCTGTATCTGGGGATACCGCTGTCAAATATCTGCCAGCAGATGGTAAAAGGGTTATTCTCCTTCTCGCTGATGGCGGTTCCATTCTTTATCACCATGGGTTGCCTGATGGGATCCGGAGGTATCTCAGATAAGCTGATTGCCCTGGCGGATTCCCTGGTCGGATGGATGCACGGCGGTCTCGCCATGGTAAATATCGTGGCGTCCTATTTCTTCGGAGGCATCTCCGGATCGGCCACGGCAGATACCGCGTCCATCGGGAAACTGATGATTCCCATGATGGTGGATGCCGGTTATGATGACGATTTCTCCACGGCTGTTACGATTACCTCATCGGTGGAGGGGCTGCTGGTTCCGCCCAGCCATAACATGGTTATCTATGCCACGGCGGCCGGCGGCGTATCGGTAGGTGCTCTGTTTATGGCAGGCTATCTGCCCGGTGCCCTGCTGGCGATCTCTCTGATGATCGGTTCCTACATCATCTCCATGAAACGGAATTATCCCCGCGGAGACAAATTCTCCCTGAAAATATTCCTGCGTCAGCTGGGACGGTCCATCTGGGCCCTGCTGGCAATCCTCATCGTAGTAGTAGGCGTAGTATGCGGTGTATTTACGGCGACAGAATCCGCTGCGATCGCAGTTATCTACAGCCTGGTCATCAGTATGGTGGTATACAAGGAACTGACCTGGAAGGGCGTGTGGAAAATTCTGGGAGAATGCATTGATACACTGGCCATCGTGCTGATCCTCTGCGGTACTTCCAGTATTTTCGGATACTGCCTCACCTATCTGCATGTACCGGATCTGGCAGCCCAGGCGATCACGGGACTGACATCCAACCGGATTCTGCTGATACTGCTGATCAATCTGATTCTTCTGGTACTGGGGTGCATCATGGACATGGCACCGATCATTCTGATAGCCACTCCGATCCTCTATCCGCTCGCCACTTCCATCGGGATCGGTGCGATCCAGTTCGGCGTGATGATGATCCTGAACTGCGGCATCGGCCTTCTGACACCACCGGTCGGGAGCTGCCTCTTCATCGGATCGGCAGTCTCCGGAGTAAAGATCGAGAGAATCGTAAAAGCAACCCTTCCGTTCTATCTTTGCATGATTATTGTTCTGATGCTGGTCAGCTTTATTCCGCAGGTCAGCATGATAATTCCGACTCTGTGCGGATATTAAAAAATCAGGGGACGAAGGAGACAGGGGACGGACCTTTGTCTCCTTCCCATTAAGACGCCGGAGACAGGGGACAGACCCCTGTCTCCGGCGCCTTGCTGGTGTAAGGAGACAAAGGACCGTCCCCTGTCTCCTCCTGGTTGACGTAAAACCGATGCTATGCTACCATCGAACCGTGAAATCGCACGAAGGATGGTGTGAAGTGACTTGTCGTGTGGAACGGAGGAACCGTCCTCTCATTCCAGGGGGAGTGGGTATGTTTGGGGAATGGCTTTATAAGATAAGTAGAGATATTCTTCGGCTCTCGGGGGTGTCGTCTCCGCCGCCGGCGGAATATGTGCGGCTGATGTCCTATCAGCGGCGGATGGATGAGCTGCTGGCTTCGGAGGGGTATGTGGCCAGGAGTGACTGGCAGGAGATCGGGAAGGATGCGGAGGAGACGGTCGCTTTTTTTAAGGTGCTGTCGGATAGTGGCATGCTAGCGGCCTTTTGCCGGAAAAATCGCATTTCGGAGGAGCGGGTTATCAGCGGCTTGGTGGAGCTGAAGACCTGCGAGGGCCGTATGGAGTCTCATAATGAAAGATGGCTTTCCGGGGAGGCAAAGCGGGAAGAGGAGTATCTGGATCATATTCTGGATGCGGTGGATCCGGGGATTCGCCTGGATGCGGCTCAGCGGGAGGTCGTCCTTTCGGATGAGGATTATACGCTGGTGATTGCCGGCGCCGGGGCGGGGAAAACCACCACGGTGGCGGCGAAGGTAAAGTACCTGGTGGAGCGGAAAAATGTGGATCCACGGGATATTCTGATCATTTCCTTTACCAATAAAGCCGTGCAGGAGTTGCGGGAGAGGATTCAGAAAGCGATGGGAATCGATTGCCCCATCACCACCTTTCACTCCGCGGGAAATGCGATTCTGCGGATTCATTCGGACGAGAAGCAGCGGGTGGTCGACGACGGTGTGATGTACAATGTCCTCCGGAATTATTTTCGGCATACCGTGCTGCAAAATGAATCCCTGACGCAGCGTCTGATCCTGTTTTTCGGCTCTTATTTTGATGCGCCCTACGAGGGTGACGATCTGAATGCCTTTTTCCGGCGTATGAGCCGCCGGAATCTTACGACGATCCGGAGCGATCTGAACGAGTATACGCGGGAGATCCTGGACACTCGCAGCCACAAGAAGATCACGATACAGAACGAGATCCTGAGGTCGATGCAGGAAGTGGAGATAGCAAACTTTCTTTACTTAAATGGGATCGAGTACGAGTACGAGCCGATCTATCGTTACAACATTCTTGCCTCAGGCAAGCCATACACGCCGGACTTTATTCTGACGCAGGGCGATCACACAGCCTACCTGGAGCACTTCGGCATTTCCCAGGACGGAAAAAACCGGCGCTATTCGAAGGAGGAACTGGAACGATACAAACAGGCGGTAAATGACAAGATCCGGCTTCATCGCCAGCACGGCACGGAGCTGCTCTATACCTTTTCCTCCTATCGGGACCGGCGGCCGCTGACTGAGCATTTGCGGGAAGAACTGCAGGAGCATGGGTTTGTGTTGAAGCCCCGGAGCCCAGCGGAGGTGCTGGAAAAGCTGGTGGCCGGGGAGGAAAACCGCTACATCCGGAAGCTTCTGATGCTGCTTTGCCGTTTCATTTCCAATTATAAGGTGAATGGATACACGGAATCCGGGTTTGACCGGATGATTCATTCCACCGATAATGTCCGCAGCCAGCTGTTTCTGGAAATCTGCCATGACTGCTATCTGGAATATGAGCGATTCCTGAAGGAGAATCATTGCATCGATTTCCAGGATATGATCAATGAATCCGCACGACTGCTGCGGGAAGCCGGTGAAATGAAGGAACGCCTGCATTTCCGTTACATCATCGTCGACGAATATCAGGACATTTCCCGGCAGCGCTTTGACCTGACGAAGGCTCTCTCGGAAGTGACCGACGCGAAAATCATCGCCGTGGGGGATGACTGGCAGTCCATTTACGCCTTCAGCGGCTCGGATATCTCCCTGTTCACTCATTTCGAGGAGAGCATGGGCCACGCAAAGCTGATGCGGATCGAGAATACCTACCGCAATGCGCAGGAGGTCATCGATATCGCCGGGCATTTCATCCAGCAGAATCCGGAACAGATCTCCAAAAGCCTGCATTCTCCCAAGCACATACAGGATCCGGTGATCATATACACCTACGACGGCACGTATAAGAAACCGAATGGCGATCGTCGCAGCGGTGCCGGGTACGCTTCCGCCTTCGCCGTGCAGGAAGCACTGGGACAGATCCGGAAATACCGGGAAGATCTGGCCAAGCCCGTGAAATCGAGCGATGCCGAAGGAGGGATGTCGGATCGGGTTCCGGTAGGTGCCGTGGGAGAAAACGCAGATGCCCGAAGCTTGGCCGATGCCGGGAGAGGGATGTCGGATCGGATTCCGGTCAGTGCCGTGGGAGAAAACGCAGATGCCCGAAGCTTGGTCGATGCCGGGAGAGAAGCGGCGGCTCCGATCTCCTACGGTTCGGTTCTCCTCCTGGGCCGTTACGGATTTGACGGGGACAATCTGGCGCGCTCCGGTCTCTTCACCTACGACCGGCGGCGCGACCGGCTGGTCTGTCTGGAATACCCCGATATGGACATCACATTTATGACTGCTCACTCATCCAAAGGGCTGGGGTACGACAATGTTATCGTCGTAAATGCGCGAAATGAAACCTACGGATTTCCCTCGAAGATCGAAGACGATCCGGTACTGTCCTTCGTGATTCATGGCGACCGGGGCATTGACTATGCAGAAGAGAGGCGCTTGTTTTATGTTGCCATGACCCGGACCAAGAACCGGGTGTACTTCATTGCCCCGGAGCAGAATCCTTCGGAATTCCTCCTGGAACTGAAGAAGAACTACAAAAATGTAGTCCTGCGCGGGGAATGGAACGAAAATGAACCGGAACAGCCTTATCAGAAACGCTGTCCGGTCTGCGGATACCCCATGCAGCTGCGCTATAAAAAAGCCTACGGACTGCGCCTCTATCTGTGCACCAACGAGCCCGAGATCTGCGACTTTATGACCAACGAAATCAAAGCCGGCACATTATCCATCCGGAAATGTGACAGCTGCCGGGACGGATATCTGATCATAAAACCCGGGCGAAACGGCAGCTATTTCCTGGGCTGCACCAACTACCGGAAAGACGGCAAAGGATGCAACCGCACCGTGTCGACTATTGGTCGATGATACAAAAAGAAAAGAGAAACTTCACGTATTGTACACAATATGCTGTTATGATTTGTGAAAAATAATAAGCGGCAAAGAATAATTCTGCCATAGGCGTAGAATGCGATATGTGAATACAAGTATTTCTCAGTGAGGATAAAGTAAAACCGGAAATTGCATAATGGCACTTTTGTGAATAAATGGAAATATGACAGAAACTCTCGCCGATCATAAAGGGCGGGAGTTTTTGGTTTAATAAGATGATGTTTTTAAACGGAATCGTTTCCCGGGAGAGGAGGTGAGATCTTGGCACGCAATAAAAAATTGAACCGATTCATTCGTAAATCGGTGAGGGAACACAATACGCGAAAAATACTGACGCAGACTCTTAGTTTCATGGCGGCCCCGGCCCTGGCCGGATCTACCTCCTTGGCTTCCTGCTCACAGGCATCGCCGGAACAGGGCTGGTGATGAAGAGGATAAAATAAACCAGAATGATATAGAAATAATCTCAATATTCATATATAATGACATTACAAGTCATGAGAATAAAAAGAAAATGAAAAAAGAAGGGAGGGGATGGCGATTAACAAGGGGAAACATATCATTCGGAATTTTTTATTTCCTGACACAGAGCCGGAATGGAATACCGCGATGGATTGGCAGAGTATGCGGAATATCAGCAATGTCGGTCTGGCGGCCTGCATTTTTGAAACTTTGACGATTCTGGTTTTCATGACAGTGGAAGGTTGGAAGTTTGAAGGGGCATCTCTGAGAAGTTTTTACAGCGTGGGATTTTGTGCCCTTTTTAGTTTGATTGTGTTTTTGCTCAGCAAACGCATGATGAAAAATCAGGAGCTGTCCCATAGGTATTCTCTCATTTTCAAGATCACTTTCTTCGTCATTTTCTCGATCTGGGCCATTCAGGTGGACATGAGGCATTATGCCGCGGGCGATCAGATGTTCACGTTTTATACGGTTCAGCTGCTGGTTGCGTGCTTCATAATGTTTGAACCGTGGATCAGTATTATTCTGGTCTCTGCTGCTTATGTTGGATTATATGCTGCCGCCTACAGGATCCAGAGAGCGGAAGGGATTGATATTTTTAACTTTGCTCTTTTTGCAATTCTGACAGCGCTGTGTATGTGTATACAATATCATACCCAGCTCTATCTGATTCGTAAAGAAGAGCGATTGAATCTGGCTTCCCACCGGGATGCGCTTACCGGGCTTCGAAATCGTCTGGCGCTGGAAGAAGATGCACAGAAGTTGTTTGGAAAGCCGCTGATGCTTTACATGATTGATATCGACTATTTTAAAGAGCTGAATGATCATTTTGGGCATGTTCTGGGAGATGAAATCCTGAAGGAGACAGGGCTTACACTGCAAAAGCTGTACCCTGGCGCCATGTGGTATCGCTATGGAGGGGATGAATTTCTGGTTCTGAGCACCGGGGACGGAAGTCGGAACTATACAGGCCAGGAATACAAGTTTGAAAAACAGAGCCAGGGAAGGACATTTGCGATATCCCTTTCCATAGGCAGCACCCAGGGGGAACCGCAGGCCTATGATGAGCTATTTGTGCTCATTTCCAAGGCAGATGCTGCCTTGTACGAGGCGAAAGCCCGCACCCACTCTCCCGAGTACGGCGGCCACGAACGCCGCCGGAGGAGATAACCCCGCCGCCACCCCGTTGCCAGTGGGGACAGGTCCCAGTGGCGGATTAATCAGCGTAGGAAAGCCACTGAGCCGCCAATGGGGACAGGTCCCGGTGGTGGGAGAACCAAGGTGGCAGGCTTTCAGCGGCATTAGTTTTTGCGGTAACTCTGTAAGTGCTTAAGGAAAAATGTTTATAGGGAAGCAATGATTATTTCGAGAGGTTAGGCAGATTATGGAATTTCTGGACATTTGTGATGAGTCCGGCCAGCCAACCGGGGAAGTGATTAATCGAGATATTGCACACAGGGACGGAGTTCTGCATCGGACGGCGCATGTCTGGGTCATCCGGCGGCAGGAGGGACGAGTGCAGGTTCTTCTTCAGAAGCGCAGTATGGAGAAGGAGTCCTTCCCGGGGCAGTATGACACCTCGTCAGCGGGGCATATTCCGGCTGGCTCGGAACCGCTGGCGTCCGCTTTGAGGGAACTGGCCGAGGAGCTGGGGATCGAGGCACAGCCGGATCAGCTTACACACATTGGAACCTTCCGGATCCGGTACGAGAAAGAATTTCATGGTCATTTGTTCCGGGATAATGAGGTGACACGGGTATATGTCTATCAGGAACCGGTGGAGATCAGAGAGCTGACGCTTCAGAAAAGTGAGGTGGAGGAAGTTCGCTGGTTTGATCTGGAGGAGGTTTATCAGGAGATACAGATCAGCCGGGAACGGTTCTGCGTCCCGGCTGATGGACTCGGTATACTAAGAAATTACGTAAACCAACAATAAATCAACAGTAAATCAACAATAAACCACCGGTAAGTCCCGGTGGCGGCCTGTGGCTGTCGGTGGGTTATTTTACTTTGAGTTTTTGGGCTTTGCTCCATTTGGAGAAGTAAGTTTTTCCGCTGACTTTTTTATAAGCGCGGATCCGGAGGTAGTATACTTTCCCGGAGGTGAGTTTCTTGATTACGGTGCTGGTCTGGGTGTTGGTTTTTATGGTGACTTTTTTCGCGCTGGTGAAGGATTTGTTCGTAGCGTACTGGATCTGGAATCCGTCGGTCTGGGTGACGCGTTTTGCCCAGGTGATTTTCAGCTGCTTTTTCGCCGGGGAGGTGAGCTTGCTGATGGCGGTGGCCTTGGGGATGATCTTGTAGGAGGTGCTCAGGGTTCCGGCGTATTCTCCTTTCATCGCAACGGTCAGGGTGTAGGTGCCGACCTTTTTGCAGCCTTTGGGCCATTTGATCTTGTAGAATTCTTCGGATACCACCATTTTGCCGTCCATCACTACGACTTCCGGTTTCTGTACTTTTCCGTTATAGGTAAATACGGTTTTTCCCAGGAAGATGCCGGTGGCTTTCTTCGGCGGAGTTTCTTCCTCCTCTTTTTTCGGAATGATTTCGGTCTGTTTGCCGCCGCATGCGGTGCAGGTGCGTTCTTTCAGCCCTTCATTTTCTGTATCGGGTTCTTTCACGATGACCCACTCTCCAAACTTGTGGCCGGTCTTTGGAATGGTCTGAGAGGATCCTTCTTTGACCGCATAACATCCCAGACAGTGAATCGAACGACTGCCGTCCGCCGTGCAGGTCGCTTCTTTATCTGTGGTATATGACGTATTCCATTTGTGCTTCAGAGACACAAATGGGAAGGAATTTTTTTTGGCATAGGTGTTGGCAGTGCTCCCGCAGGCACCATGGATCTTGAAGGAATCGATTTTGGTAAAACCGGTATCTTTGTGATAGCGGTAGCCAAAGGCACAGGCCCCGATGGATGTGACGCTCTCCGGAATAACGACCTGTGTCAGTTTGTTCCATCCTATGTAATTGTTTGCAAATGCACCGGGACCGATCTCCTGCAGCCCCTCCGCAATCTGCACATTGTTCAGATAGTAGCACCAGAGAAAGGC
>CAMOYN010000050.1 GCA_946630035.1 uncultured Lachnospiraceae bacterium | reverse complement strand
ATTTGCGCATTCCTCTCACGACTAAAGTCACGAGAATCCTGCGTCAGAGATTGACGCCATTCTGCGAGGTGGATTCTCGCTGAGAAGAACGTCATTCGTCCAGACGGATCTGGGAAATATGTTCAAAATGAAATCTCTCCATATAAGCGCGGATGCCATCAATGATTTCCAGGGTAACCGCCGGATTATGGAAATTTGCCGTTCCCACCGCCACGGCTGAAGCTCCTGCCATGAGGAATTCGATGGCGTCCTCTGCGCACTGAATTCCTCCCATTCCGATGACGGGGATGGATACGGCATGGGCGGTCTGATAGACCATGCGGACGGCTACCGGGCGGATGGCCGGGCCAGACAGGCCGCCGGTGCGGTTGGCGATGGCGAACTGACGGCGGTAGATGTCAAACTTCATGCCGGTCAGGGTATTGATCAGGGAAATGGCGTCGGCACCTCCCGCCTCCGCGGCTTTCGCCATCTCTGTGATATCGGTCACGTTGGGGCTCAGTTTCATAATAATGGGCTGTCTTGCTTTCTCTTTCACGGCCCGGGTGATCGCCTCCACGGCCTTCGGATTCTGGCCGAAAGCGATGCCGCCCTCCTTTACATTCGGGCAGGAAATATTGATCTCCAGAAGATCCGGGCGCTTTTCATCAGCGAGGCGCTCCACCACTTCCAGATACTCTTCGGTGGTATGACCGCACACATTGACAATCACGCGGGTATCCGGGTACTGATCCAGGAAAGGAAGATCCCGGGAAATAAACGTATCGATGCCCGGGTTCTGAAGGCCGATGGCATTTAACATGCCGCCCGTCACCTCCGCAATCCGGGGTGTCGGATTGCCCGGCCAGGGAACATTGGCCACCCCTTTCGTGACGACGGCGCCCAGACGGTTCAGATCCACGAACTCAGAGAACTCCATCCCCGATCCGAAGGTACCGGAAGCGGTCATCACAGGGTTATTCAGCCGGACCCCTGCGATGTCCACGGACAGATGGCAGGAATCCACGCCGTGGGATACTTCGTTACTTATATTATTACTATTGCTCATCTTAAGTCTCACCTCTCTGATCTGTCTGCCAGAAGACGTCTGTTTCATTCATCCAGGCTCCGTCCTACAGCATCACATCTTCGGCATCAAATACGGGACCTTCTTTACAGATGCGGGCATTGTGTACTTTGGAATGATCATCCACCTCCGCCGTCTGACAGACACAGGCCAGACAGGCTCCGATCCCGCAGGCCATCTTCTCTTCCATGGAAATCCAGGCACGGATCTTCTGTTCTTCGGCATAGGCTTTTACGGCCCGCAGCATGGGGAGGGGCCCACAGGCGTAAATGACATCTGCCGCGGGGGCGTGCTCCCGTATGGCATCCAGGACATTTCCCCGGGTTCCTTTGCTTCCGTCCTCCGTGGCAATGAGAAGCTCTCCCTCTTTTTTCAGTTCCTCTTCCAGATAGGTGCGGCTGCGATATCCCATGGCCAGCGTCTTTTCACCGGGGAGGTGTCTGGCCAGCTCCAGAAGCGGAGGAACTCCGATGCCGCCGCCAATCAGAAGCGCCCGGCCGGACTCCAGGGGGAATCCATTTCCCAACGGCCCCAGTACCTTCAGGGAATCCCCTTCCGACAGGTGGGAAAACTCTTCGGTCCCCTTTCCCACCTTCCGGAACACCAGACGTATATCCTGGTCCCGGATCTCACAGATACTGATCGGGCGGGGGAGCAGGCGGGATGTATCCCGGCTGTAGAGGGAAAGAAACTGTCCCGGTTTTGCTTCCTTTGCGATCTGTTCTGTACGTATCCAGAGACTGTAAATCTCATCTCCCAGCTCTCCCCTGGAAAGAACCAAAGTATTTTCCTGATATTTCATCTTCTTACTCCATTAAGATCCCACCCCGGAAGGTGGAAAATCCTGACGAATCTGTTTATTATTATTTCCTCTGTAAGTATATCCGATAATCCACCTAAGAATCAAGTAGTCATAAGAAAAAGAGTTCCCGGAGGAACTCTTTTTCTTCATTTTAACCAAAGTAGTAACTAACTTATCAAACAGGTGCACCGTTAAAGCTTAGTTTGTCGTGTATGCTTTGATACGAGCTGTCATAGGAATGTTGGAGCCGAGGGAGGAATAGTTCTTAGCCAGGTCGTAGGATTTTCCTCTGTAGATAATGTAGCTCTGGCCGGATTTTTCTGTGGTTCTCAGATCGAAGGAACTGCCATCATAATACTGAGAATCCATCAGTGCATTATTGGTTCCGGAGTTACGCAGGGTAATCACGACGGAGAAGGTATCGCCCTTTTTCAGGTTGACCGCTTTTTTCAGTTTGATGGTCCGGAATCCGGCATTGATGGAG
Source organism: uncultured Lachnospiraceae bacterium (assembly GCA_946630035.1). Taxonomy (GTDB): domain Bacteria; phylum Bacillota; class Clostridia; order Lachnospirales; family Lachnospiraceae; genus UBA3305. The sequence goes on along the minus strand of CAMOYN010000050.1, from coordinate 10,916 downwards.
CCGCTCTGTCCGGAACCCAGTATCTTGCTGCCGGAAGTAGGTTTGCCCTTCTTCGGGTTCTTGTATACCTGGATGGTGTACTTCTGGCTGTTCTCCCAGCAACCGAAACCAACGGCTTTCAGGGTCTGAGATCCGATGCACTTATAGATATTGGCAATGGAGAATTTCTCACCCGCCTGCATCCAGTTCGGGAAAGAACCACCGTCATACTGATAGTTGTACTTATAGGTGGTAGCCGGTGTCGTGCCGTATCCAACCGCCATCGTATTGATGTAGTTGTTCTGTACATTATAGTCTTCATAGGAGAGCCAGAAATAACCGCTGTTGCCCCAGCCGGAGCCCCAGGAGTTCTTTACCAGCCATGCGCCGTTGCTGTTCGGTGAGTCGTAACCGAATTTGCTCCGGCTGTAATTGTCATCCCAGCCTACCACACTGACGGAATGGTTGATGCCCTTGTTGTAAGGGCAGTAGTAAGAACCGGTGGCCGAATTATAATAATAGTCATCATGATAGTAGGCAATCGCTACAGCGCCGCACTGCTTAATGAGCTGTTTGACCTTGGTCCGGTTGGACATATCAGCCCAGTAAACGTTCTGAACATGAAGAACATCCTTGGTGAAGGCCTTGGCATTGGACAGGGACGGATAGTTGTAGCGGCTTACTTTGCTGTAAGGAGCTACGGTCTCACGGGTGGGGCCGGCCCAGCTGGCAAGATACAGACTGGTAAGGCAGTTATTTCCGCCCTGCTCCATGATATCGCCCATGGGAGATACGGCATAGTCGCCGGCAATCAGTTTCAGCGGGTCGGTTTTCTTGTGGAAGAAGAAATAGGCAAGCTGATACTCCGCCAGGTCAATGTTCTTGTTATTCAGAACGGAGCCGCCTACCTTTACTTTGTTCTTGATCGCAGAAGCCTCGATGGCATTCATGGCTGCGAAGGTCCAGCAGGTGCCGAAAGGATTCTGATCCTTTACTTTGGTGATATACTTCTTACTGACAGAGCTGTACTTTGCAGGAATGGATGCCTGAGCTGCCTGCAGGTCCACACCTTTTTCAGGAGCCGGAGCCGGGAAGTCCGCTTCCGGGAGAGACAGATAGTTCAGCTTATGATCTTCCGCCTGTACGGAACCGGAAAACATCATAGAGGCAGCCATGGAAAGGCAGAGAATCCCTGCGGCAGTTTTTCGAAGCACGTGCTTCAGGTTGTCACTTTTTTTCATATGCAATCCTCACTTTTCTTTAGTACTGGCTCACCGGGCAATAGTAAAAGACGATGAAGATAGTATACTACATTCTGCGGTTTGCCGTAAACAGATACATGATCTAGTTACTACTGGATATAAGTATACCATAGGTCAGGCCAGAATGGAAGAACATAATTTCTTAAATTTAACACTTTTTGTCATTTTCCTACGGATAGTCGGAATTAAGACTCGCTTGTGAGTCTTGCGCGCCTTGTGCGGGGGTGCCGCATGGCACCTTCCCCCGTCAACCCTTCGGAACGGTCTTCAGATCCTCGATCATGTCCACCGTTGCCTGACGGGCTGCGTCGCCAAAGCCCTCTTCGCCGAACCGGCCAAGATACGGCTCCTTTTTCCAGGCAGCAATGATACCACGGGAAGAGTTCACAATGGCGCCCAGCCCGTCTTTGTTAAAGTAGGGAGCCAGATCCGATGCTTTTCCTCCCTGGGCTCCGTATCCGGGAACCAGAATCAGAGTATGAGGCATGATCTGACGCAGGACTTCTCCCATCTTCGGATAGGTGGCGCCCACGACGGCGCCCACATAGCTGTAGGAGTCACCCATGCAGGTGCTGCCCCACTGAGCCACTTTTTCTCCTACCCATTCGTAGAGAGGCCGGCCGTCGATCACCCGGTCCTGAAACTCACCACTGGAGGGATTGGAGGTCTTTACCAGAACAAAGATTCCTTTCTTTTCTTCCTGGCAGACCTTAATGAAGGGATCAATACCATCCGATCCAAGATAAGGGTTTACGGTTGCAAAATCTTCATCGAAGGGAGCGAACACTCTGGATCCTACCGTCACTTTTCCCAGATGGCCATCGGCATAGGCTGCGGAAGTGGATCCGATATCTCCCCTCTTCACATCACCGATGACCACCAGTCCCTTCTCGTGGCAGTAATCAATGGTCTTCTGATAGGCCACCATCCCGGGGACACCGAATCTCTCATACATGGCCACCTGGGGTTTTACCGCCGGGATCAGATCCCAGATATTGTCAATGAGAACCTTATTGAACTGCCAGAGAGCCTCGGCGGCTCCTTCCAGGGTCTCTCCTTTCTCAGAAAAAGCCTTTTTCATAAGGAAATCCGGTATAAAGGAAAGCTGGGGGTCCAGTCCCACCACCACCGGTGCATCCAGTTTCTCGATCTGTTTCATCAGTTTATTGATCATTTTGATCTCCTTTCCATGTGGCCAAATACAAACGCTGCTATCTCTGCATTATCCCTGGTTGTGGCTGCAGTGATCGCAGTCCTGGGCGGTGCATTCGCCTTCCTCATGATGACCGCAGTCTTCACATCCGGCATCGCCGTGATGATGATGGCATCCATGACCGATGGCCTGTTCTGCCGGCACATAGCGAAGTTTTCCTGACAGGAATTCTCCGATCTTCTCGTCCGCTTTTCCCACGATACCACCCATAACCATGATGCCGGCCTCGTCCAGGGCTTTAAGGGCGGCCCCGCCGATTCCCCCGCAGATCACCAGCTGTACCCCGGCGGATTTTAAAAAGGCGGTCGTGGCCTCATGACCACTGACTCCGGAGGCCATGGGTATGCTCTGCAGCACCTTGCCCTCTTCCGCAAAGTAGATTTTAAAAGTTTCCGCCTGTCCGAAATGCGGAAAAATCATGTCATTCTGAATCGGAACTGCAATTCTCATAGATTACCCCTTACTAATATTTTCTGTGATTACGTATCACTGACTGTTTTCACTTTATTGTTTCACTGTATAGGCCTTAATTCTCGCGGTCTCTCCCACAGATGTCTGAAAATTGCCGTTCTCATCAAAGTAGGAGAAGCTGGCCTTCGCCAGGTCCTGCACCTTTCCGCCGCTGATCAGGTAACTGGTGCCCTTTTTCTGCTTCGTGATGATTGAAACCCACCCGAAATTGGCAGATGCATCCACCATCACATGGGCCCCCTGGGAATTCTTCAGGGTGACGGCCACGGAGAAGGTTTCCCCTCTCTTCAGCCGGATCCCCACCGGCAGCTTCACCGTCAGGAACCCTGTCCGGATGGTGCCGGTAAGGGGTTTATCCAGCAGTTTCTTTCCGCTCATTGGTTTCCCCCGTCGGGGGGATTTGTAGATCTGAATGCTGTAGGTACTGTTGCTGTTGGTGTAGCTGCTGATCCCAACGGCTTTTAATATCTGGTTCTTCGGTCCGGCCACCGTGAACACATTGGCGGCCGCGATCTTTTTGTCGTCACCGCTGTTGCAGCCGATCGCCACACCCCCGTCATACTGATAGTTGTAATCGTAGTTTTCCACCGATTCCGTGTCGTAGGCAATGGCAAAATCCTGTACCAGGCTCTTATCCTCATAGGAAATCCAGTAAAACCCGTTGTTTCCCATGGAATCTCCCCAGGAGTTTTTGATCAGCCAGGCCCCGTCCGACGAGGGAGTATATGGTAAAAAATGTTTCCGGCTGAAGTTGTCGTCCCATCCCACCAGACTCACCGAATGATTTCCCTTCTCGGAGTAGGGGCAGTAATAGCTGCAGTAGTCATCATCGAAGTAAGTATAATCGGACTGGAATGTCACGCTGACCGCTCCCAGATGACGGATCAACCGTTTGACGGCGGCTACGTTGGAAGGATTCTGAAGATACACTCCCTGAACATGAAGCAGATCCTGGGAGTATGCCAGGGACGATGCCAGTTTTTTCCCGGTGATCTCATAGGGGGCCAGCTTTTCCTTCACCGGGCCGGACCAGGACAGCAGCCGCATGGAGTTCATGCCGTTATTGCCCCCGAGAATCAGATAATCCCCGTTTACCCGGACTGTATCTCCGGCTGTCATCTTAAGAGGATCTGTCTGCCGGTGATACATGAAATAGGCCAGCTGATACTCAGACAGATCGAGATTCTTCCGGGTCAGCCGGGTATTGCGCACCTTCAACCGGTTTCGCAGGGCACTGCTCTCCAGCGTAGATGCCGCTGCGAAGAAGCTGCAGGTTCCCCAGGCTCCCTGATCTTTGATCGATGTCACATACCCCTTCCGGACGGAGCTGTAGTATGCCGGCAGGGCTGCGGCGGAAGGCTCCGGTCCAGGTTCACTATCTGTCGGTCTGGCCCAGGGAATATTCATGTAAGTACTCCGGGGAAGCTCCCCGGATCCCTGGGAAAAGTCCTTCGATACCTTCCGGTTCTGTTTCTCCGGCGCACCGAAAACATCCCGATTCCCGTATTCCGGTGCCAGGAAAAGGGCTGCCATAAGGATTGTCGCGATAGTTTTACGGATAATTCTTCTCCTGTATGAATTTCTATTCACAGTATTATTCTCCTGATCTACGGCCGTCCCGTTTGATCTTCCCGGCCAGATGTTTCATCTCTACGGCATTCTGGTATACGGCCTCCGTAATCTCCGCTCCTCCCAGAAGTCTGGCCAGCTCATCAATGGACGCGTTTTCATTCAGCGCCTCGATATGTGTGATGGTGTGACTTTCCTCCGAAGCTTTACGGATCCCGAAATGATGATCCGCCATAGAGGCAATCTGAGGCAGATGGGTGATGCAGATCACCTGACGGTGGCGTCCGATCAGATCCAGCTTCTCTGCGATTTTCTGGGCGGTTCTCCCGCTGATTCCTGTATCGATCTCATCAAAAATCAAGGTCGGAATCTCATCTTTGTCGGCCAGTACGGATTTGATGGCCAGCATGATCCGGGACAGTTCACCTCCGGAAGCGACCCGGGAAAGAGAGCGCACCGGCTCCCCCGGATTCAGAGAGATCAGGAATTCCACTTCATCCTGTCCTCCTCTTCCCGGCTCCGGAAGAGTTCCCACGGCAACGGAGAAATCCACGTAGGGGAAATTCAGCTCCCGGATCGCGGCAGAAAGCTGCTCTGCCAGTCCGGTGGAGGCCTTCTTCCGGAGGCCGCTCAGCCGGTCGGCGCACTCTTTCAGACGAATCCTGGCCTGCTCATACTTCGCCTCCGCCTTCTCTCTTCGCAGATCCAGCTCCAGAAGCTTATCTCTTTTCTCTTTCTTCTCCTCCAGGGACTTCATGATCTGTTCATAGGAACCCCCGTACTTACTTTCCAGCCGCTGCAGCTGATCCAGGCGGTCCTCCGTCTCACGGAACTCTTCCGGAGAGAAGGAAAGGTCTTCCTGGTACGCTTCCAGATCCCGTACCAGGCCGGAAACCATGTCCTCGATCTCGGCCAACTGTCCCGCTGCGGAGGAAAGGCCTTCGGAGAACCGGAGCACTCCCGAAAGTTCCCGGGAGGCCCTTGCGATCTGTTCGGATACGGAAGTCTCATCCTCTTCGAGGAGGCGGAGCACTTCCCCGCAGGCCTGCCCCAGTTTCTGCGAGTTCTGCATGGTCTTGTAGCGGGCCGCGACTTCTTCGGTCTCCCCCGGCTTCATATCGGTCTCTTCGATCTCCTGGATTTCAAATTCCAGGAAATCCAGCTGCCGCATCCGCTCCTCCGGATCCACGGACAGCTCCTTCAGTTCTTCTCTCGTCCGCTGGAATTCCCGGTAAGCTTCTCCCACTTCGGCCCGTACCGTCTCCAGCTCTTTTCCGCCATACTGGTCCAGGATCTCCAGATGTTTTTCTTTTCGCATCAGAGACTGATGCTCATGCTGCCCGTGAATGTCCAGCAGCAGAGAAGTCACCTGACGGACCTTCGCGGAAGTCACGGTTTCATCATTTATTTTATGGATACTCCGGCCGGGGAGGATTTTCCGAGAGACCACAATACAGTCATACTCGGTACTCACATCCATCTGCGCCAGTTTTTCTTTCTTCTCCTCCTCCGGCACAGAGAACACCAGCTCGGTGTAGGCACTTTCGCAGCCGCTTCGTATGACGTCTCCTCTCAGGCGTCCGCCCAGGGCTGCATTTACAGCATCGATCAGAAGTGACTTTCCTGCGCCGGTCTCACCGGTCAGGATATTCAGCCCTTCTCCCAGGTCTATGTCTGCTTCTTCAATCAATGCAAAATTTTTTACATGAAGATTTAAAAGCATAGAAGCTCCTTTTTCATTGTTACAACTCACTGTCCCTGATATCAGGACATTTTGATTCTCAGTGTCTCCAGGAAGCTCTGAGAGCTGAGTTTCAGGATCTTGGTTACCTGTGGTGCTTTTTTTATCACGATCCTGCTGCCGGGTTCCAGCCGCTGGACGCTGTCCCCGTCAAAATAGCTGACGTATTCCACTTCCCCTTCCAGATCCTTCTCAGATCCCAGGATCTCCAGCTCGATGGTATCCGTAGCGGAAAGGATCAGGCTCCGGTTGTTCAGAGAATGAGGGGCGATCGGCGTCACCAGGAAAAGTTTCGCCGTAGGTTCGACCACCGGACCGCCGCAGGAAAGGTTGTAGGCGGTGGAGCCGGTGGGAGTGGAAATGATGATACCGTCAGCGGTGTAGAGATACAGGAATTCTCCGTTGACATACAGTTTGAAGCGGAATACTCTCAGGGAGCGGCTCCGGTTGACCGTCAGGTCGTTTAATGCCACGTCTTCCGACAGCTTTTCTCCCTGAGGAGACAGGATGGTTCCCTGCAGCATCATTCGCTCTTCCATGATATATTCCCGGGCGATCACCCTCTCCAGAATATCGGAGATACTGTTTTTATCGCCTTCCGTCAGGTATCCCAGAGTCCCGAGATTGATTCCCAGAAATGGCACGTTCAGATCCACCAGATTCCGGGCCGCCCGCAGGAGAGTACCATCTCCTCCGAGCACAATCACGCAGTCTACATCCGCGGGGATCTCCTCCGGCCGTGTCTGGCTGTTGGAACTGATCTCTCCGGAGGACCTCGGCCTTACATAGCAGGTCTTTCCCCGCTTCATCAGATAGTTACAGATCATCCGTGTCGTAGAATAATCCTTATCCTTTGATTCATTGGTAATGATATAAAAATGATTCATAGTATTCCGCCCAGCAATTCTGCGGCAGTCTTGCCACAGGATCCTAATTTAAAGTGTCATGGGCCGCATCCACTACGCGGTCTACGGCTTCTTCCCAGTCAGCTCCGGAACCTTCTTCTCCGTGACAGAGGGCTGCCAGGTATTCGATATTCCCTTCCGGTCCCTTCACCGGCGAGAAATCCAGTCCCGTCACGGTATACCCGTTCTGTCCGGCAAAGGCGAGTACCTGACGGATCACTTCCCGATGCACCTGGGGATCCCGGACGACGCCCTTCTTCCCGACCTTTTCCCGGCCGGCCTCGAACTGTGGTTTGATCAGACAGATCACCGGAGCGCCCTCTTCAAGCAGTGCTCCCAGAGGTCCCAGCACCTTTGTCAGGGAAATAAAGGAGACATCGATGGAGGCAAAGGCAATCCGGTCCGCTATGTCTTCCGGCGTCACATAGCGTATGTTGGTCTTCTCCATGCAGACGACACGGGGATCCTGACGCAGTTTCCAGGCCAGCTGGCCGTAGCCCACATCCACCGAGTACACCTTCACGGCGCCGTTCTGAAGCATGCAGTCGGTAAATCCGCCGGTGGATGCCCCGACATCCATACAGACTTTACCTTCCGGGGTCATGGGAAATACCTGCATGGCCTTTTCCAGCTTCAGTCCCCCCCGGCTGACATAGGCCAGTGTTTTTCCTTTCATTTCAATGGAGGCTTCCTCTGCCACCTTCACTCCCGGTTTATCTTCTCTCTGACCATTGACAAAGATATTTCCTTCCATGATCAGAGCTCTGGCCTTCTCCCGTGAGTCTGCCAGACCTTTCTGATAAACCAGCACATCCAGACGTTCTTTCATGACTGATCCAGATCCTTCTCGTTTATTTCATTCAGGCTTTGGCAGATCTTCGCATAAACGCTGTCTACATCCAGCCCCAGTTCTTTCTTTAACAGACCGACGCTTCCGTGTTCTACATAACAGTCCGGAATCGCGATGTTGAGTACGGTAAGTCCCCCGTATTTTCCGGCACACAGGGCTCCTACATGTTCTCCGAATCCGCCCCGCGCCACATTTTCTTCCAGGGTCACGAGAAGGGTATGATTTTCTGCAGCTTCTGCCAGCATCTCTTCATCCACCGGAGACACGAAACGCGCATTCACCAGAGAGACGGAGAATCCATCCTCCTTCAGTTTCTCGCGGACCGAAACAGCCGTTTCCACCATGGACCCCACCGCCAGAAGGACAATATCTGACTCGCGGTACATCCACTCGGCTTTTCCATAGACAATCGGCGGACGATGCTCCTTCATGGCCGCCAGAGCGGTGCCCCGGGGATAGCGAATGGCCAGAGGCCCGTCAAAATTCACGGAGAAACGCAGCATATCCGCCAGCTCATAGCAGCTTTTCGGCGCCATAACCGTCATACCCGGAATCATGGACAGGAAGGAAAGGTCAAAGATTCCCTGATGGGTCTCTCCGTCACTTCCCACAATCCCCGACCGGTCCAGGCAGAAGGTGACAGGAAGCTTCTGGATACAGACATCGTGAATCACCTGATCGAAACCTCTCTGCAGGAAGGAAGAATAGACGCAGAAATAGGGTTTTAAACCACCCGCTGCCAGTCCGGCGGCGAAGGTAACCGCATGCTGCTCAGCAATTCCCACATCATAATAGCGGTCCGGATATCTCTTTGCAAAGTGTTTCAGGCCGGTTCCCTCCGGCATCGCAGCTGTGACCGCGACGATATCCGGATTTTTCTCCGCCATGCCCAGGAAGACCTTGGCGAAAACATCGGTGTAGGTGGGGGCTTTCTTCGCCGGAGATTTTCCCGTAGCCACATCGAAGGTTCCCACTCCGTGGAAATGCTCCGGATAATGTTCCGCCGGCAGATATCCTTTCCCTTTTTTCGTGATCACATGGACCAGTACGGCCCGGTTGAGCCGTTTGGCTTCCTCGAGGATCCGGACCATGGCCGGTATGTCGTAACCGTCCACCGGTCCCAGATAGGTCAGATCCATATCCTCAAAGAGCATTCCCGGTATTACCAGCTGTTTAATACTGCTCTTCGTGCGGCTGATCTTGTCCACCAGCTGATCTCCGATTCCCGGGATCTGAGACAGAACCTGGGTAACATTGACCTTCAGGTCGTTGTACTGGGGAGCCGTCCGCAGGTTGGTCAGGGCCCGGGAGACACCGCCGATATTCTCGGCAATGGACATATTGTTGTCATTTAAAACAATGATGAAATTGCTCTTCAGGCGGGAGGCATTGTTCAGGGCTTCAAAGGCCATGCCGCCGGTCAGGGCGCCATCACCGATGATGGATACCACATGGAAATCTTCCCCTTTACGGTCCCTGGCCTCCGCCAGTCCGAGGCCCGCCGAAATCGAGGTAGAGCTGTGCCCGGTATTAAAGGCGTCGCAGTCACTCTCGCGGCGGTTCGGGAAGCCGCTCAGTCCCCGGAAGGTCCGGATACTCTCAAACTCTTCCCTCCGGCCGGTCAGGATCTTATGGGTGTAGGACTGGTGCCCCACGTCCCAGATCAGTTTGTCCTCTGGCAGGTCAAAGGCCAGATGTAATGCCATCGTCAGTTCCACGACGCCAAGATTCGATGCCAGATGTCCCCCGGTCCGGCTGATTTTTTCCAGTATGAAAGCACGGATTTCTTCCGCCAGAAGTCCGTAGTCTGCCGGATCGATATTCTTTATGTCATTGGCATGGTTTATCTGTTCCAGAATCATAAAATGGACCTCCGGCTACTTGGTTCGATTCTCCAGTTTTTTCAGGAAATCACGGAAAAATCCCGTATCTCCCGGCATCTTATCCAGCTCAGCGATGGCCTCTGCCGTCAGCCGGGACGTTTCCGCAAGGGCTGCCTCCATGCCGAACAGAGTGACATAGGTTGTCTTTTCATTTCTGGCATCGCTGCCGATGGGTTTTCCGAGTTCCTCCTCGGTACTGATCACATCCAGGATATCATCCCGGATCTGAAACGCCAGACCGGCATTCCGCCCGATCTTCTCCATGGAGAGGATCGCCTCTTCCCCGGCTCCGGCCAGGATGGCACCGATCATCAGGGAAGCTTCCAGAAGAGCTCCGGTTTTTAACCGGTAGATGAAATCCAGTTCTTCTGCATTGACCGGATGGCCGGTTTTCTCCACATCCACCACCTGTCCGCCGGCCATGCCGTAAATACCGGCTTTTTCTGCCAGCACAGCGATGGCACGTCCCGTCCGCTCTGGATAAGCAGACAGGGAGAAACCTTTGGCCGCCGTCTCAAAGGCAAAGGTCAGAAGACTGTCTCCCGCCAGGATCCCCATGTCTTCCCCGTATTTTGACCAGGTGGTAGGTTTTCCCCGGCGCAGGGTATCATTGTCCATGGCCGGAAGATCATCGTGGACCAGCGAATAGGTATGGATCATCTCCATCGCAGCCATAAAGGGTTCGATCACCTCTTCTTCGCCCCCAAACAGGCGATAAGCTTCCCTCATCAGAGTAGGACGGATGCGTTTTCCCCCTGCCAGGACACTGTAATTCATGGCTTCGATCACCGTTTTCTGAAGCCCCTTTTCCTCCGGAAGCCATGCCCGGATGATATCTTCGGTTGTTTTATTCTCCGACTTCATCGTCCTTATCTCCTTTTTCCTCCAGAATGATCAGCTGTTTTTCAATCCGGTCAATCTTTTCATTGCAGCACTGCACCAGATCGATTCCCCGGCGGTACAGGGAAATTGTCTCTTCCAGAGAATGATCTCCGTTCTCCATATCCGACAGCAGACGATCCAGTGCTTCATAGGCCTGCTCC
>CAMOYN010000049.1 GCA_946630035.1 uncultured Lachnospiraceae bacterium | reverse complement strand
CCGTGGCTACCTGCATCGTATCCACCTGCTTTGTTCTGATGGTGGCCTATGCCATGTCCTTCGGCAAATTTAAGGCAAGAAAAGGCCTGATGAATGCTGCTGTCATGCTGAACCTGTTCCCCGGCGTGCTTTCGATGATTGCCATCTACTTTACGCTGAAAACCTTCGGCTTGACAAACAGTCATTTCGGTCTTACACTGGTATACTGCGCATCCTCCGGACTGGGCTATCTGATCTGCAAGGGCTTTTTCGACACGATTCCGAGAGCTCTGTGTGAGGCGGCACGGATCGACGGCTGCTCGGAAGCCAGGATCTTCTGGCAGATGATTGTTCCCCTGAGCCGGCCGATTATTGTATATACGGTTATCAGCAGTTTCCTGTCTCCCTGGATGGACTTCGTCATGGCGAAGATGATCCTGAATGCAGGTATTTCCGAGAAATATACCGTAGCCATCGGCCTGTTCAAGATGCTGGACAAGAGTCTGATCAACCGGTACTTTACCATATTCTGCTGCGGCGGCGTACTGGTATCGATTCCGATTTCTATCCTGTTCTTCATTATGCAGAAGTTCTACGTGGAAGGTATTACCGGAGGCGCAGTGAAAGGTTAAACCATTATGGATCGATTTATTGTAAACATTATTCACCGGCCGGAGATGGTTCCGGAATATGCGGAAAAAGTGACCGGCCAGGGAAAAAAAGAAGATCTCGGAAGAAAGGCTCTCCTGACGGAGAGCCTGGATATCTTCCGGACACAACAGGAGCTGGCGCATAAAAATGGTCTGAAGACGACGATTCAGATGACCTACGCCAGCCTTTTTAACGAGGAAGCGGTGGAGCTGGCCAAAGAACATCACCAAAAATACGGGGATGAGATCGGCCTTTCTCTGCTGGGACTTCCCTGCGAGCAGTTCCGGGAAAAATACAAGACGAAGGATTTCTGCATCTGGATGTTTTCCCTGGAGGACAAGAAGGCCATTGTTCAGGATGTATTCGGAAAGTTCTACGAGGCCTTTGGCTTCTATCCCGAATCCACCGGCTCCTATTACATGGATGCGGAACTGATCAATTACATCAAGGAAGAATATCCTTCGGTCAAATGTGCCGTCGCTACCTGCTGGGAGGAGGGGCCGAAGGCCTATCACACCTGCAATAACAGCTGGTACACCTTCATGGACGGCGGTCCCTGGGCTCCCTGGATTCCTTCCAAGGTGAACACCCATGCGCCGGCCGCCTGCGAAGAAGAGGACTCCGGTATCGTGGCAATTCCCCATCTGTCCCGGGATCTGCTGGCCTGCTATGACGGTAACGGCAGCAATTTCGGCACTCACCCCCAGAATGTTCTGCGGGGCATGATCTATGACTCCGTGACCTGGGAATTCCCCTACCTCTACAATCTGATTGACCAGTATCGCTGGCAGGCCAGATTCAATAACGGCATCGCCTACAATATGGTGTTCGTAGGACCGGGCTGGATGAACAAGATGGGCCGCTGGGAGGCTCCCTATGAACTGCTGTATAAATCCTATGCTGATTGCATGGAATACTACGGGGGACTGAAAAAGGAAGGGAAGCTGTCCGACATGACCATGTCCGAGTTTGCCTCCTACTACCGGGAGCACAAACATTACACCGAGCCGGAATGTGCGCTGTGGCGGGATATCCTGTACGGCAGCGACAAACAGCTCTTCTGGTACTGCGATCCCTTTATGAGAGCCTGTGTCAACATGGATCAGGGCGGCGCCATCGTAGATCTGCGGCCCTATGCCGCGAAACTGCCCTGGCGGGTGGGAATCGGCACGGAGCACATCCAGGATGCCAGCTACCCCTTCCTGATTCAGGAAAAATACAGAGCGGGATATTTTACCCATTATGCCGGGGAAGGCACCGTGCGAAGCGCCAAGATCTGTCACGGCGGTGAGGAAGTAGATCTCTGCCTCTGCCGGACCAAGGCTCATTTCTCCCGGGAAGGAGACGACCGGGTGCTCACCCTGGATCCGGTGGAGATCGAGTTTTCCGATCTGACAGTAAAGATCCAGAGCGTGATCGCCTTCCGGGAGGGCAGCAGCGACATCCGGATCACCCGGAATGTGCTGTCCATGTCGGATCCGGAGGCGGAAGTGACGATCCGGGAATACATGGTGGGCTGTTACGGCACCACCGAATACACGGAAGACATGTCCAGCCTGACCCTCTTTATGGAACCGCAGGAAAATGATGTTGACCCCGAGAGAGGGACACAGCGTCTTCCCGTGCTGATTCCTTATGAGTACCGCTGCCGGGAGGCAGAACTTGCCGGTGCGGCTGAGACAGGCTGTCTGGTACCTCCGATCAAAACCAGGGTTTCCATGACCTGCGAGGGAAGAGATAAGACCGGCTTCATCCGGGAAGGATATGCCTTCAGCCCGATGTTCATCATCGGGTACTGCGGAACACTGAAAGAAAAGGAGGGATTTACCACATGGCTCAAGCTGGAAAAGGCAGACTAAACTACCGTTGTCCCTCCTGCTTCCTGCGGGACATCGACATGGATATGTTCTACGACAAAGAAAAAAACGAATACTACTGCCTCCGCTGCCAGTACACCGGCAGCGAAGCCGATGTGCTGGAGAAAAACCAGATCGCCCGTATGCGCTACCGCGCCATGATGAAACGCTTTACGACTTTCGACTAGTGGAACGATGGGGACGGTTCCTGCGTTCCAGATGCCTATGTATTTAGAAATGTGGAACGCAGGAACCGTCCCCGCGTTCCACGTGGATGCGGAAAGTTGGATATCTATGGTAGAAAAAAAGATTAAGGGGATGGATCTTTCCTCCGTCCCTCAGGTAGAAGCCGGGGGCGGACGTTTTTTCTGCGACTGGATTCAAACAAACCCGGAGGAAACTCTTGGACAAAACCAGGGGACCGGCTCCCTTTCTACTCCGCTGGATCCGGTGTATATTCTGCGGGAGCATGGGATGAACCTTATGCGGCTTCGTCTGTGGAATGATCCGAAGTCCCCGGAGGGGGAACCCTACGGGGGAGGAAATACGGATCTCTCCTGTGTGATGCAGATGGCGAAAAGAGCCAGATCACTCGGCATCCCCTGGCTGCTGGATTTTCATTACAGCGACTGTTGGGCCGATCCGGGGAAGCAGATCCCTCCCAAAGCCTGGCAGAAGATGGGCCTCGCGGAACTGGAGCAGGCGGTTTACCGCTACACGAAAGAAGTGCTGCGTACGTTGGCGGCAGAGGAACTGCTGCCTCAGATGGTACAGCCGGGAAATGAACTGACGAACGGGCTGCTCTGGCCGATCGGGAAGGTGGATGCCTTTTCCGAAGAAGAATCATCGGATCTTTTGAATGTAACCGCGGAAGACCCATCCGGAATGAGGAATGCCGTCCGCCTGATCAATGCGGGCATTCGTGCCGTCCGGGAAGCCGCGCCGGAGGCGGAAATCATGATCCACCTGGATAACGGCGGCAATGCGGCCCTGTATCGGAACTGGTTTGATAAATATTTTGCCGCAGGCGGTGAAGATTTCGACATCATCGGCCTGAGCTATTACCCTTTCTGGCACGGAACCCTGTCAGATCTTCAGGCCAATATGAAGGATCTGGCCCTGCGCTATAAGAAGGACATGATAGTGGCAGAAACCTCCATGGGATTTACCCTGGAAGACTACCAGAAATATGAACAGCTGCCAACCGAAAAGAGAAACGGAATGGCGACGAAACCGGAACTGGCAGCAAAGGTTCCTTACCCCATGACACCGGAAGGCCAGTCTGACTTTATGCGGGATCTGATGAAGGTCATCGCAGATGTGCCGGAAGATCGCGGAAGAGGCTTTATCTACTGGGAGCCCGGACTGCTGCCGGTCCCCGGGACCGACTGGGCCACACCCGCCGGTATCGCCTATATGAGAGAGAAAGGGGCCGGGGGAAATGAGTGGGCCAATCAGGCACTCTTTGATTACGAAGGCCATGCCCTCCCCGCCCTCAGAACCATCCGGCAGTGGAAGGAAAAATAGAGAAGTGGAACGCGGAACCGTCCCCCTGTTCCATTTACCGGGTGACGACAGGAGAGCAGTATGCAGGAGAAGAAGAAAAAACGCCTATTTATGACCCAGACCAGCCTGAAGATCTACGTCAGTGCCACGCTGCTGTGTTATTACATCAGTGTCGTTTTCATACAGCGTGGTCTGCTTCAGATCGATCAGCATACCCTGATGTCCATGAGGGATCTGCTGAAGGGGAACAGCCAGGCAATGTCGCTGGCGGGTGTGGCGGCCTTCCTGCAGCTGGTGGGAGGCCTGGGGCTTCCTGTGGTGGCTTTCCTGCTGGCGGAGGGAGCAGCCCATACCGAGAACTTCAAAAATTATATCCTGCGTATGGGACTGTTTGCACTGCTCAGTGAAATCCCCTATGATCTGGCGATGTCCGGGAAGATCCTGGATTTTCAGGAGCAGAATATGCTCTTTACCCTCCTGATCGGGCTGATCATGCTCTACGGTATCCGCCTGTTTGAAAACAAACCGGGCACCGGATGCCGGCTGGCCCAGGGATGTATTATTCTGGCGGCTATACTCTGGAGTATGCTCCTTCGGAGCGAATTTGGCTTTTTCCTGTTGATTCTTTCGGCGGTATACTATATGATGAGAGACAGAAAAGGATTGCGGATTCTGATGGGATGTGCGATGGGCGTCATGTATGTGACCGCTCCGCTCTCAGGATACGTACTGTGGCTCTATGAAGGAGCCAGGGGCCGATCCGTGAACCGGTACGTGTTCTATGCGATGTATCCGATCCTTTTGCTGGTACTGGGTATAGTAAAGTGAGAAGAGAATAATCAGCAAATGGTATCCATAGAGTGTGGAAATCATTTCAGGAAGGATTATCTGACGTATGGAACAGAAAAAAGACATCCGGATTCTTGTGGTCAGCTTCGGAACCAGTTTTAAGGAGAGCCGTGAGAAAACCATCGGCGCGACGGAACAGGCGATTGCTAGAGCTTATCCTGACTGTGAAGTGAAACGGGCTTTTACATCCAAAATGATAAAAGCCATCATGAAGAAAAGAGACGGCATTGAAGTCGATAACGTGAAGGAAGCTCTGGAACGGGCTGTCACTGACGGCTGCCGCCGGCTGATCATCCAGCCCACCCATCTGATGAGCGGTATCGAGTACGAGGAGACCATGGAAACGATCCGCACGTTCCGGGATCAGTTTGAGGAGATCCGGATCGGAAAAGCACTGCTGGCATCCGACGAGGATCTCTCCGAGCTGACGGAAGCCCTGAAGGCACGGATGGCTCCTTACATGGACGGCCATACCGCTGCTGTCTTCATGGGCCACGGGACCACGGCCGAGGCGAATGCGGTATATACAAAGCTCCAGGCAGTGATGAAGGAGCAGGGGTGCCAGGACCATTTCATCGGCACCGTGGAAGCCAAACCGGATATCGACGACCTGCTTGGGATGATTTCCGGAGAGAAATATCAACGGGTGGTGATGGCTCCTCTGATGGTAGTCGCCGGAGATCACGCCACCAACGATATGGCAGGGGACGAAGAGGACTCCTGGAAATCCCGCTTCCGGGCCGCCGGATTTGAGACGGTCTGCCTGCTGGAAGGCCTGGGACAGCTGCCCGCCGTGCAGCAGATGTATGTGAGACATGTGAAAGAGTCTGAAGCACTGAAATAAGACATGGGATGACCTTGGAAAAATGAATACCTTAAAATGAATACCTTGCATATATATTCAAGATTCGCTTGCGAGATAAAACACCCGGCAACAAAAGTGCCGGGTGTTTTCTGTCTCACATTAAAGATATCAGTGCGGTAGGGATTTTTCCGTGAAATCCTGTCTGCGTCTTACGTGTTTATCTTATGTGTTTATTTTCTGTTTTCCGGGACGATTTCCCATGTGCAGATTGAAGCGGATCAGGTAGGATCCCAGCATGATCCCTACCGTAATGGCACCGGCGGCTTCCATCGTAGAGACGAACTTGGCGGTGGCCATCCCCCGGAATCCCATGAAGAAATAGTACGCCGTATAGTAGATGCCGGATCCGGGCACCAGTGGGAAGATGCCGGGGATCAGGTAGACCGATACCGGCATGCGGCGATGCATGGACATGTGCCAGCTGAACAGCGTCAGGACAACGGTGGCGGTAAAATTGATGACCAGATTGCTGAATCCGACGTCCCGCAGCACCCAGTATACCATCCAGCCGATGGTTCCGGAAATGCCGCAGTACAGATATTCTTTTTTTGGCGCATGGAAGATGGCAGAAAATGCAATGACGGCCACCATGCAGGATGTCATCTGGATAAAATAGTGAAGGATCGTTTGTGCGATCACAGCAGCATCCCTCCTCCCATCATCTGAATGAGCCGGATTCCCATACCAACGCCCACGGCGATGCTGAAGGCCGTGACGAGGGCATCCAGCAGATGGATCATTCCGGACAGATAATCGCCGTTAAACAGCTCCCGGATCGAGGCCGTCAGGGAATAACCCGGAACCAGCGGGAAAATACTGGCGATAACCACCTGGTTAAAGGAAAAGGGAAGATCCACCATCAGAACCAACCCGCTGAGCAGGGTGACAAACAGGGAGGAAATGATGAAAGAAGGGAACTTCGTCACATGCTGAATCGAAAGGATGTCCAGCACCAGCTGCAGCAGCATGCCGTTGACGAAGCCGAAGGTGGCATCCAGCAGACTCCCTCCAAACAGAATCCCGAAGCCGGCAGCGGCAAATCCGCTGGCCAGGATCATCTTATAGGGGTTGACGGGATAGGGCTTCTCATACTCCAGAAGGGTGGCATAGGCAGTATCCCGGTCGATCCTTCCTTCACAGAGATCCCGGGACACCTGGTTGATCTGGGCAATCCGATTCAGATTCACGGCTCCCAGGGGAACATGACGTACCGAGCTGCAGGCATTGGGCTCCCCTTCATTGATGGTAATGAAAACACCGTTTGAGAGCACATATACACTGTGATTGGGGAAACCACAGGCATCGATCACACGGTTCAGCGTATCCTGCACCCGGTATATTTCTCCACCGTTTTTGAGCAGCAAAGCCCCCATGAGGGCCGAGAGGCGCATGACACCCACATGCTCCGGATGGGGAGGTGCCTCCGGGATTACTTCCTTATCTTCCGAAGACAGAGAAAATTTAGGGAACCAGTTGATTGGATTATACATGATGTCACCTGTTGCTTCCGAAAAAATGTTGTCAGTTTCCGGAACTAGCGTGTACTTTGGAAAGTACATGAGTTTTCTGCACCTCACAGCATAAAGCATTTTCTCTCAGAAGTAAAGGGTGGAACGGAGGAATCGTCCCCCCGTTCCATGGAACGAGGGGACGGTTCCTCCGTTCCACTCGATCCATGGTCCATGAATCCGTGAAAATTGCACTTGACGTAGGGTATGACAAGGAGTAAAATAAAACCACAATATAAAGGGAAGATAAATAGTAAACAACCAGATATAGCGTTTGTGAACGGGACTTCATGGATATGGGTCCATTTTTTATCTCATAGGAAATATCCTGTCAGATAAAAACACTGGCTATTTTCCGGTGATTATTGTTATAGTCCGAATATGGGTGTCAGAGGAGGAAAATGCATGAAGATTATCAAGCGAAGCGGCGCAGAGGCTGGCTTTGACCAGAGCAAGATCACGAACGCTGTGATAAAGGCGAATAACAGCGTCCGCGAGGATAAGAGACTGACCGCAGAGCAGATTAACGATATTTCGAACGCAGTCACGGCGGTCTGCGATGAGATGAACCGTGCGATGAATGTGGAGGAGATCCAGGATCTGGTGGAGAACCAGATTATGAAACACCAGGCCTATGAAGTCGCCAGGAGTTATATCACCTACCGCTATAAGAGGGCCCTGGTGCGCCGGTCGAATACCACCGACGAGCAGATCATGAGCCTGCTGGAGTTTGACAATGAAGAAGTAAAGCAGGAGAATTCCAATAAGAATCCCCTGGTGAACAGTGTGCAGAGGGACTACATGGCCGGGGAAGTCAGCAAAGACATCCCCCGCCGCTTCCTGCTGCCGGAATATATTGTGGAGGCTCACGAAAAAGGGCTGATCCATTTCCACGATGCCGATTATTTTGCCCAGCATATGCATAACTGCTGTCTGATCAATCTGCAGGACATGCTGGATAATGGCACGGTGATCAGTGAGACCATGATCGAGACGCCTCACACCTTTGCCACCGCCTGCAATATTGCGACCCAGAGCATCGCTCAGATCGCCAGCTCCCAGTACGGAGGTCAGAGTATTTCCCTGGCACATCTGGTTCCCTATGTGGATGTCAGCCGGCAGCGTTACCGCAGGGAAGTCAGGGAAGAGTTTGAGGCAGCCGGCATTGTTCTGGATCAGGAAAAAATCAATCAGATCGCCGAGGACAGACTTCGCAAGGAAGTCAAACAGGGCGTCCAGATGATTCAGTATCAGGTGATTACGCTGATGACCACCAACGGCCAGGCGCCCTTCATTACCATTTTCATGTATCTTCATGAAGTGGAAGAGGGACAGAGCCGGGAAGATCTGGCCATGCTGATCGAGGAAGTCCTGGAGCAGCGCATTCAGGGCATTAAGAATGAAAAAGGTGTCTTCATCACTCCGGCTTTCCCGAAACTGATCTATGTTCTGGAACCGGATAACATCACCGAGGAAAGCAAGTACTGGTATCTGACGGAGCTGGCTGCCCGCTGCACCGCCAAACGTCTGGTGCCGGATTATATCTCCGAGAAGGTAATGAAGGAGCTGAAGAAGGGGAACTGCTATACCTGTATGGGATGCCGTTCCTTCCTCACGGTGGAAGAATCCCAGAAGAATCCGGACGGGTCCTACAAATTCTATGGCCGCTTCAACCAGGGTGTCGTCACCATCAACCTCGTGGATGTGGCCTGCTCTTCTGAGAAAGACATGGACAAGTTCTGGCGGATTTTTGACGAACGGCTGGAGCTCTGCCACGAGGCTCTGCTGATCCGCCACAACCGACTGAAAGGGACCGTCTCCGATGTAGCTCCCATCCTGTGGCAGTTCGGCGCCCTGGCACGCCTGGGCAAGGGAGAGAAGATCGATCCCCTGCTGTACAACGGCTACTCCACCATTTCCCTGGGCTATGCTGGCCTGTATGAATGTACGAAATACATGACGGGTAAATCCCATACCGACCCGGAGGGCGGTACGGAGTTCGCTCTGGCGGTGATGCAGCATATGAATGATGCCTGCGCCAAATGGCGGGCAGAATCCAACATCGCCTTCAGGCTGTATGGCACGCCTCTGGAATCCACGACCTACAAGTTCGCCAAATGCCTGCAGAAACGGTTCGGCCTCATTCCGGGCGTCACCGATAAGAACTACATCACCAACAGCTATCACGTACACGTGACGGAAGAGATCGATGCCTTCACCAAGCTCAAATTCGAGGCCCAGTTCCAGGCCTTGTCCCCCGGCGGCGCCATCAGCTACGTGGAAGTACCGGACATGAAAGACAACATTCCGGCGGTTCTTTCCGTAATCAAATTCATTTACGAGAATATCATGTATGCAGAACTCAACACCAAGAGCGATTACTGTCAGGTCTGCGGCTACGACGGAGAGATCTCCATCGTGGAAGAAGACGGCAAACTGGTGTGGGAGTGCCCGAACTGTGGCAACCGCGATCAGAGCAAACTGAACGTTGCAAGACGCACCTGCGGCTACATCGGCACTCAGTTCTGGAACCAGGGACGGACCCAGGAGATCCGCGACCGGGTACTGCATCTGTAATCACAGCAAGGTTTTCGTGGAACAAGGGGACGGTTCCTTCGTTCCAAAAAACTATAAAAATAGAAACATGGAACGAGGAACCGTCCCCTCGTTCCATTTTAAACAGAGGCTTATTATGTTTAAGAAAAGAAACATTCTCCTGGCAGTGTGTATGATCTTTTGCCTGTGGATTGCCACAGATCTATCGGCAGCGGTTACCGCCGTGGAAGTGGAGATTCCCCGGGGTAACTACAAGGATCCTTACCGGCTCAGCGGAGAATACACCGACGCCTACTTTTTTTGTGATTCCAGGAAGGAACAGCCGGAACTGGCGTTCCTGTCAGGACTCGCGGCAGCGACCACCTATAGCTACGACAATAAGAAGAATTACACCCGCAATATGTTAAAAGCCTGCGGTTTCACTGCGAAAGATAAATTCCTTTTCAGCAAGACCGGGAAAGCCGGCGGAACCAGCACCGTAAAAGACAATGACCACGCCCGGGTTCAGCTTGGCTTTAAGGTGATAAAGAAAGGCGGGAAGAACACATTGCTGACAGCGGCAGTAATCAGTGGTTATACCACATCCCATGCCGAATGGGTCAGCAACTTCAATCTGGGAAAAGGAAAGACTGTGGCCGGATTCAGCAAGGCTGCGGACGAAGTATATGCCCTTACCATGAAAAAGGTAAAGGAGTACAGAAAATCCCGCGACATCAAGATTTCTGAGCTCCGGTTCTGGGTCACGGGACACAGCCGGGGAGCGGCGGTTGCCAATCTGATGGGAGCACGGCTTTCCAAAACCTACGGAAAGAAGAAGGTCTATACCTATTGCTTCGCCACTCCGAATGTATCCAAAAAGGTAATAACCGCCGGCAACATTCATAACTACATCATAGAGGAAGACTTTGTCACACATCTGGCCCCCGCCGAGTGGGGTTACAGGAGAAACGGTGAGGAGATCCTCCTTAAACCAGGGAAGAAATCGAAAGCACAGTTTGAAAAAATCGACGGACAGTCCTATGATGGCTTCACCAGAAAACAGGTTCAGGATTTTACAAAGAAATTCCTGGTGATGACCGACGGCGAAAAGAACTATTATAAGAACCGCGGCACCGCAAAAGCCCCCGTCATCCCCGCCGAATTCTGCCAGAAGGGCATCGGCTATGTCATGCACACGGACAGCACCATCCAGACAAAGGGACTCCTCCTCATGGAAGACTACTCCGTCCGGGATAAGAAATGCGAAGCTCTCTACAATGATCTCTGGAAGTACACCTTTGGCCAGCAGATCACAGACACTCACAAGATGGCCAACTATTTGTCCGTGATGATGACGAGATAAAACCCCGCGAAACGACAGAAAAATGGCTGAGATATCACGAAAACCGTATAGAAAATGACGAAAAACCAGTCCGAGTTTTTGGACTGGTTTTTCGTTGTTTCATACAAACAAAATATGTAATGGGTAGAAAATATTTTGGGGAGATATGCATAATGTATAGCGCACAATTAAATGACAAAATTAATCATAATATAGGGTTGAAAATTGATAGTAAAACTATCAAAAATTCAGATAGGAAACAAATTAGAATAAATGTGTGAAAACAAACAGGATTAGACCATGACTTTATATAAATTGAATATGTTTTGTGGAGCAACGGGAATAGCAATGTGTTTCTAAAAAACGAAAAATATCTCGTGATTATTACAAACAAATAAACAAAAACGTAACAAAATTGTTGATTTCCACATCCGTTTGGGGTATATTATAATATAATAATTTATAGAATTTGATTAAATGCAATGAATAATATAGTTAGATTATATATATAGAGGGTAATATCATGAAATCTTTATCCCAAAGAATACGTCAGTTTATGGCAGACAAAAGAATGAATCGCAATCTGAGAAATTCACTGACGGCTGTGGCCGCTGTGGTTGTATTTGTGACAACCTATGCGCTGATCCTCCCTGCCCTTACTCTGGAGAAGGGAGCGCTGATCTGCGGCCTGGAAGTACATGAACACACCGACAGCTGCTATTCACAGGAATTATCCTGCAATATACCGGAGTCTGAAGGACACCACCATACCGACAGCTGTTATAAAACCAGTGAAGAACTCACCTGCTCTCAGACAGAACACCTGCATAACGACGCATGTATGGATGAAGAAGGAAATCTGATCTGCGGACTGGAAGAACATCAGCATCAGGGCGACTGCTACACCAGCCGCGTGGAACTGATCTGCGGCCAGGAAGAGTATGAAGGACATACACATGATGAAAACTGTTACACTCAGGTCCTGACCTGCGGAAAAGAATATCATATGCACACCGATGCATGCTATTCTGAAGCAGTTGAAGAAGAACCTGTTATGGAGACCCCCAGCGAAAATTACGAAACAGAACCTGGCGAGACCCAGGAACCGAAGGAAACAGAGAAGGAAAAAATAGAAGAGACATCCAAAGAATTGACAGAGACAGAGGAAGGGGAAGAAACAGAAGAAAGCATAAATTCTGAAGAGAATCAGGAATCTGACGAATCAGATGAATCCGACGAATCAGATGAATCCGACGAATCAGATGAATCCGAATCTCCTGGGGATAATCCAGAAGGCGAGGAGACAAGCGAAGATACAACCGAATCGGAAGAGACAACAGCCGAGGAAGAAACAACCGAGGCGGAAGAAACAACCGAATCCGTGGAGGTAATGGAGCCCGTCGAATTTGCCACCACCTTGACGGAAGAAACCGGGATCTGGCGTTTGACTAAGGACCAGACGTGGGAACGCCTGAGGGATGGCGATACACTCACTGTAAACGAACATATCATGGTTCGCCTCGCCTACCGTCTGCCCCAGGGCAGTCTGGCAGCAAACCAGACATATGTAAATACTGCAGACACATATGATACGGCAGACCTGGCAATGGATCCGGGGAACTATGTGCTCCCGATGGGATTTATCATCAGCGATGAAACGGCAGCATACATCAATCAGGACGACAACTATCTGAACCAGATCGTCACCGGCAGCCGCCTCCCCGAAATAACCAGGGAAGAGTACGGCGACGACGAATATCTTGCCGGCAGATATGAACTCGTAAAAGATTCCTACGGCCGCTGGATCCTGACAACCGAATGGAACGAATACGCCATGCAGACCAGTACCGCCGGCGAACTGAGTGGCTGGCTGATGTTCTACCTCACCGGCGCCGATCTCAAGACGGATACAGAAGGCAATGCGACGATCCTGTTCGCTGAGGATGCGACGACAGGCTTCCAACTGGGTATAAATCTCCATGTGCAGTCCGAAGAGACTTCAGAGGAAACAACGGAGGAGGGAACTACTGAGGAGTTCACTACGGAAGAGGAAACTAACGAGGCGGAAAATCCGCCGGCAGAGACCACCGAAGTAGAAGAAACGCCAGCCGAGGAAACCAGCGAAGTGGCAGAGGAGACATCAGCCGAGGAGACAAGTGAAGTGGCCGAGGAAACATCGGCGGAGGAGAC
>CAMOYN010000048.1 GCA_946630035.1 uncultured Lachnospiraceae bacterium | reverse complement strand
AATATTGGAGGAAAAAAGTGGCTACATTATTTGAAAGAGTATTTAAAGGCTCAGATGAGATGTACGCAAAGGCAGTGGAGTCCCTTGAAGAGGTAAGCAAGGAGTATTCCGATGATACTGCCATTGGATTCCCGGATACAGCATATTTCCTGCCTACGATCTATGCTATGACCGGCGTAAAAATCACCAATCTGGCACAGCTGAAGGATATGATGACCTGGATCAAAGGTCAGATGACCCGGGAAAAGAAGACCCATGACATCTTCACTTCCGGTATTGCTACCTGCTGCGCAGCCGAGGTAATCGAAGCCTGCAAATATATCGATGGCAAGCAGCCTTATGATCACGCTCCCCTGTGGGGACACTGCACCGACGGTGAAGTGCGTGAACTGGGTGTTCCGCTGGTTACCAACGATATCCCCGGATTCGTTGTTATCATCGGACCGGCTCCTTCCGTAGAAGAAGCCGTGGCTACCGTTAAGAGCTATCAGACCAAGAACATTTTCGTTTTCCTGATCGGCGGCATTATCGACCAGATCGTGGAAGCGGGTGTTAAGACCGGATTCGGTGTTCGTCTGGTTCCTGAGGGATATGATCTGTGGGCAGCCAGCCATGTCATCTCCCTGGCCGTACGTGCGGCTCTGATCTTCGGTGCCATCACTCCTGGTGACTACGACGGCATCCGCAAATACTGCTTCGACCGTATCAATGCTATGGTCAATGCCTATGAACCGGTAGACGATCTGACCGTGGCTGCCGGCGCCGGCTGCATCTCCTACGGTTATCCGGTAGTTACCAACGATGATAACGATATGTGGCGTGTACCTCGCAGCCTGATCGTTCAGCACGATACCACCAAATTCGTGGAGACTGCCATTGAAGCCCGCGGCATCAAGCTGAAGATTACCAACGTAGATATTCCTGTTAACTATGCGAACGCTTTCGAAGGCGAGATCATCCGCCGCGGCGACATGCAGATCGAAGCCGATGGTTCCCGCGTAGACTGCGTAGAGCTGGTTCGTACCAAGGAGCTGTCCGAGGTCGAAGATCACAAGATCGAAGTGATCGGACCGGATCTGGATACCTTCGAGGTCGGCAAGAAGATCAGCCTGGCAACCATCGTAGAGGTAGCCGGCAAGAAGATGCAGACCGATTTCGAGTCCGTTATCGAGAGAAAGTTCCATGCCTATATCAACTGTATCGAGGGTGTTATGCATACCGGACAGCGTGATATGATCCGTATCCGTGTCAGCAAGAGTGCCTTCGAAGAGGGCTTCCGCGCGAAACACTTTGGTGAGGTTCTCTATGCCAAGGTTAAGAGCGAGTTCGACGCCGTTGTTGACAAGTGCCAGGTGAAGGTTGTTACCGATCCGGAACTGGTTACCCAGCTGCGTAAAGAAGCCAATGAGACCTTCAACAAACGTGATGAGCGTCTGCTGTCCCTGACCGATGAGACTGTAGATGAATTCTACACCTGCATCATGTGCCAGGCCTTCTCCCCGTCCCATGTCTGCATCGTTACTCCCGAGCGTCTCGGCCTTTGCGGTGCCGTATCGTGGCTGGATGCAAGAGCTACCCACGAGCTGGATCCTTCCGGCCCCTGCCAGGTGGTTCCGAAGACCGGCGTGATCGACGAGAATATCGGAAAATGGGAAGCGGTCAACGAAGCGGTAGAGAAATACTCCCGCGGCGCTCTGAACAATATCTCTCTGTACTCCATCATGGAAGACCCGATGACCTCCTGCGGATGCTTTGAGTGTATCTGTGGTATCGAGCCTTTCTCCAACGGCGTGGTGATCGTGAACCGTGAGCATCCCGGCATGACCCCTCTGGGCATGAGCTTCTCTGAGATGGCTTCCATGACCGGCGGCGGCGTACAGACTCCTGGTTTCATGGGCCACGGCAAACATTTCATCGCTTCCAAGAAGTTCATGAAGGCTGAGGGCGGTGTACAGCGTATCGTATGGCTGCCGAAGGCTCTGAAGGAACAGGTGGCAGAGAATCTGAACCGCACAGCGAAAGAACTGTATGACATCGACAACTTCTCCGACATGATCGCAGATGAGACGGTGGCAGAAGATCCCGAGACCCTCGTTGAGTTCCTGACCAACGTAGGTCATCCGGCTCTTGGATTAGATCCTCTGATGTAATTGAGTTTTAATTTCAAATACCGGAATCCGATTGACGGATTCCGGTGTTTGGAGTAAAATAGTAACGATAAGGCAGAATGGGTCTGCCCGTGTGTCCGCGGGAGTGATCCTGAGAAAAAACTGCGGACACAGATATTAAGAGATACTAAAGTAAAGGAGATTGTTACCATGCCGTTTAAGAAAACACCTCAGAAATTCTCGGCAGCGATCAAGGCAGTGGAAATCGGTACAGGCGATAAGAAGACTGTCCTTGGCGGCGAAGGCGTTATGCCGCTGTATTCCTTTGACGGTCCGATCGAGAACGCCCCGAAGGTTGGCGTTGAGATCGTAGACACCGGACTGGAAGGCGAAGCAAAGGGTATCCAGGAGTTCTATGCCGGATGCACCACTCCCGCTGAGATGGCTGCCAAGGCAGCTACCATGGAAGGCGCAGATTTTATCGCTCTTCGTCTGGAAAGCGCAGATCCCAACGGAGCTAATGCTTCCGTAGAAGACTGTGTTGCTACCGCCAAGGCTGTATCGGAAGCTACCGATCTGCCCCTGGTTATCATGGGCTGCAAGAATAATGAGAAAGATGCCCAGCTCTTCGACAAGTGCTCCGAAGCACTGGCCGGAAAGAACATCCTGGTTCTGGCTGCCAAAGAAGAGAACTACAAGGGCGTTGCCGCAGCGGCCGGTCTGGCTTACAACCAGAAGATCGGTACCGAGTCTGCCGTAGATATCAACCTTGCCAAGCAGCTGAACGTTCTGGTTACCCAGATGGGCGTAAAGGGTGAGAATGTGATCATGAACCCTGGTACCGCCGCTGCCGGTTATGGTTTTGAATATGTTGTTTCCACTCTGGAGCGTATCCGTCTGGCAGCTCTTGGCCAGGATGATACCACCCTTCAGATGCCTGTAATCACTCCGGTTGCTTCCGAGACCTGGGGAGTAAAGGAGTCCATGGCCAGCGAAGAAGATATGCCTGAATGGGGTTCCCGTGATGACCGTGGTGTAGACATGGAAGTTGCTACCGCTGTTGCCGTACTGGCTGCCGGCTCCAATGCCGTCATCCTTCGTCATCCGCAGTCTGTAGCTACCGTTTCCAAGCTTGTAAAAGAGCTGATCTGATGACAGACATTAAAGGAGGACAGAAGAAATGGCATTAAAAGGTATTGATATTTTTAAGATGTCGCCGAAGAAGAACTGCAAAGAGTGCGGTGTTCCTACCTGTATGGCTTTCTCCATGAAAGTCGCTCAGGGTGCGATGAAGATTGAGCAGTGCCCTTACATGGGAGCAGATGTGATTGCGAAACTGTCAGAAGCTACGGCTCCGCCCATGAAGACCATCCAGGTCGGTGATCTGAAGCTCGGCGGCGAGACCGTTCTGTACAGACATGAGAAGACCTTCGTCAGCAAGACTCTGTACGCTGTCTGCGTATCGGATGCTTCTGACGTGGACGCCGTTCTGGCAGACGCTCAGAAGGTTGACTATGAGCGTATCGGTGAGAGAGAGTATGTTGAGATGATCTTTGTTACCTATGCCGGCAACAAGGATGCTTATGTAGAAGCTGCGAAGAAAGCCGCTGCCATCGGCAGAGAAGTTATCCTGGATGTAGAGGATGCGGACGTTGCTGAGGCTGCTCTGGCTGCCATCGCTGACAAGAAGCCCGTTCTGAACGGCGCTACCGAGGCCAATGTGGATGCTTTCAACGCTCTGGCCACCAAGTACGGTGTTGTTATGGGTGTGAAGGCAGAAGGCCTGGATGCTCTGTATGACCTGACTGCCAAGATCGAAGGCATGGGCAACAAGAACCTGATCCTGAACGTATGCGATACTTCCATCAAGGAAGCTTTTGCTGAGGCTGTTCAGATCCGTCGTGCTTCCCTGAAGAACACGGATCGTACCTTCGGTTATCCGACCATCGTGAATGTTGCGAAGCTGGCTGCCGGAGATCAGGCGATGCAGACCGCTCTGGCTTCTCTGTTCACCATGAAGTATGGTTCGGTAGTTGTTATGGAGACCATGACCTATGCACAGGCTCTGCCTCTGTATGGTCTGCGTCAGAACATCTTCACCGATCCTCAGAAGCCCATGAAGGTAGAGCCCAAGGTTTATCCGATCAATGGTTCCGACGAGAATTCCATCTGCTGCGTAACCGTAGACTTCGCTCTGACCTACTTCGTAGTATCCGGCGAACTGGAGCGTTCCGGTGTGCCAATCAACATGCTGATCACCGACGCCGGCGGATATTCCGTACTGACCGCCTGGGCTGCCGGCAAGCTGTCCGCTTCCACCATTGCCAAGTCGGTTAATGAGTGTCTGGCTGACCAGAAGAACAAGACCCTTATCCTGCCTGGTAAGGTCGCTGTTCTGAAGGGTGAGATTCAGGAGAAACTGCCTGACTGGAATATCGTGATCGGACCTCGTGAAGCCGTTGAGCTGGTACAGTTCCTGAAGGAATACAAATAAGATAAAAGAAAATGCAGGGGCCGGAGATCCTCTGGCCCCACCCACTATTAATATGAAAAGGAGACGATACCAATGGCAAAATTTATCGTAATCGGTGAGAGAATTTCCGTTACCGCCCCCTCCATCAATAAAGCTTTCGCTGAGAGAGATCCTGAACCGATCCTGACCAGAGCGAAACAGCAGCTGGATGCTGGTGCTACCTATCTGGATGTGAACATCGGACCGGCGGAAAAAGATGGTGTGGATGTTATGAAATGGGCTGTTCAGCTGCTGCAGGGCGAGTTTGACAATGTTCCTCTGGCATTGGATACTGCGAATATGGCTGCCATCGAGGCTGGCATCTCCGTTTACAACCGCGCGAAGGGCAAACCCATCGTTAACTCCGCAGACGCAGCCGGACGTATCGGCTACATCGATCTTGCCGGTGCCAACGATGCTATTTGTATCGCACTCTGCAATGGCGAGGGTATCGCGAAGGACAATGACGAGCGTATGACCTATCTGCAGACTCTGCTGGAGAGAGGTATGATGGCTGGTATGGAAGCAGAAGATATCTGGTTCGATCCGCTGTTCCTGGTTACCAAGGGCATGCAGGATAAGCAGATGGACATCCTGGAGTTCATCAAGATGATCTCCGATTCCGGTCTGAACTCCACTGGTGGTCTGTCCAATAACTCCAACGGTATGCCGAAGCACATCCGTCCGATCATGGATTCCGCTATGGTTGCCATGGCCATGATGCAGGGTATGACCTCCGCTATCGTGAACCCTAACGATCTGAGACTGATGGAGACCATCAAGTCCTGTGACGTTATCAAGAACAATACTCTGTACGCAGATTCCTATCTGGAACTGTAATTTCAGAATGATCAAAGGAGCGCGTATGCGCTCCTTTTTTTCTGATGTAAGACTCGTTTGCGAGATAAACACAGGAGGGCGCTATGTCACGGAATTATTACGACGTTCTGGGAGTCCCGAAGGATGCCACCCAGGAGGAAATTAAAAACGCCTACCGGAAACTGGCAAAAAAATACCATCCGGATGTGGCCGGAACCAAAGAAGATCAGGAACGCTTTCAGGAAATTCAGGAGGCTTATGCGGTTCTCTCTGATCCGGAACGCCGTGATACTTATCATCGTTACGGACATACCGCCTACAAAAACAGCTATTATGCACAGCACACCCATTCTCACCGCCATGATCATGGGCATTCTCATGGAGAGGGACATGAGTGTAATGGGGACTGTGATCACTGCAGTAACCACGAAGGAGAAGGCCACGAACATTGTGGGTTCTGCGACAGGGGGAAACGACAGGCCGCCCACTGGGAAGAGGCGACACCATCCCAGTCGATCCGGATTGCCGTGTGGATGGAAATGGAGGAAACCCTGCAGGAAGTGGAACGGGTTGTGACCTACTCCGAGGAGGTTCCGGATCCGGCCGATCCGCGCCGTAAGGTCAACCGAAGCTGGAATTTTCGTGTCCGGCTGCCGAAAGAGAGCTATGAACACCAGATGTATCTGCTGCAGGATGTGATCATCGAGGGAGAGGAATTCCTGAAAGAACAAAAGGAACTGCATCCCAGAAGATGGATTTTTATCATGGTGCTCCTGCGGGAGCGAAAAGAACTGCGCCGTCAGGGATTTCATCTGTATACGGACTGCTTCGTGGATTTCCATACGCTGGTGCTGGGAGGAATGATTCAGGTGCCTTCGATCGACGGAGATCTTAGATACCAGGTTCCCCCGGGAACGACACCGGAACGGAAATTGCGCTTTCCCGGACATGGACTTGTGATGCCAAAAAAAATCGGCAAGCGGGGAGATCTGTATGTAACCCTTCATGTTAAGATTCCCAAGGTGCTGACCAGACAGCAGTACCTGGCAATGGAACAGCTGCGGGAGGCCATGGAGACACCCGGCGAACCCT
This sequence comes from uncultured Lachnospiraceae bacterium, assembly GCA_946630035.1. GTDB lineage: Bacteria > Bacillota > Clostridia > Lachnospirales > Lachnospiraceae > UBA3305. Next base: position 6,768 of record CAMOYN010000048.1, on the reverse strand, counting down.
GGAAACCGGAAGAAGGGGAGGACGTGGGATAAAGTCTAAGACAGATCTCGACCATCTCCTAAGGAGATGGTCGCTCCGCGAGGATGCGCACGTGTGCGGTGCGGAAGGTGCCATACGGCACCCCGCACACGGCGCGCAAGACTCGCAAGCGAGTCTTGAAGCGGATGGATTTTCAACTGTACAAAAAAGATATATTTTGATATAATTGTAACGATAGACTCATGACATCATAAAGATATCAGGAGATGGAAGTGTCTGAAGAAGGACAGATCCGAATATTCAGAAAGGATGAGATGCCTGAGGCGTCTTCAGTAAAAACATGGCGATTATTACATTCCAATTCAAAAATGGAACTCATATTACAGCGGAAGCGGTGGTGGGTGCGAATCTTCTTAACCTGGCCAGAGACTATAATGTTGCCATTGATGCCCCCTGCTCCGGCAATGCTTCCTGTGGGAAATGCCGGGTGCAGCTGATGGAGGGAGATCTGGACTCTCCCAGGACACTTCATATTTCAGAAGAGGAATATGCACAGGGCTGGAGGCTGGCCTGTGTCAGCAAAGTCTGCGGGGATGCAAAGATTCTGGTTCCGGACATTGCATTTGCCTATATGAGCCGCATGAAGGTGGCGGACCTGAGCTCCGGCGAGGAAATCGCTATTTTTGACCAGACCGTTTCGGATCTGAAGGAAGCCGGCATTGAGTTTGAAAATGATCTGAGGCTGATTCCTGTTACCATGAGCGAACCGACCCTGGATGATACCATGCCGGATAACGAGAGGCTCCTGTGGGCCCTGGAGGCGGCGACGGGCGTGGATGATAAAAAGATCTCCATGAATTTCCAGGTCCTGAAGAATCTGTCTCAGGTGATGCGGGAAGGGAATTACCAGGTGCAATGTGTCACCACCACGCACGGAGAGGGCCTTCGGATCCTGAATGTTCTGCCGGGAGATACAGAGACCAAAATCTGCGGTCTGGCCATCGATATAGGAACTACGACAGTCACCGGGGTACTGGTGGACATGCAGACCGGGAAGATCCTGGAAAAGGCTTCCTCAGGAAACGGACAGATCCGTTTCGGCGCCGATGTCATTAACCGGATCATTGAATCCAATCGCCCGGGTGGAAGAAAACGGCTTCAGAAAGCCATTCTGGAGGAAACCCTGAATCCCATGATAGCCAGGATGTGTAAAGCGGCGGGGATTCCTGTTGGCTGGATCTATCGGGTCTGTATCGCAGGAAATACCACGATGAACCATCTGTTGATGGGGGTCTATGCGGATCCTGTCCGTACCGAACCTTACATCCCGACCTTCTTCCACACCAGTGCCGTGAAAGCAGGGGATCTGGGACTGTATGCAGCTCCGGATGCCAGAGTGATCGTGGCCCCCAACATCGGAAGTTATGTGGGCGGTGATATCACGGCGGGAACACTGGCCAGCAGTGTGTGGACGAAGGAAACCTTCTCCCTGTTTGTGGACCTTGGTACCAATGGTGAGCTGGTATTCGGAAATTCTGACTTCCTGATGAGCTGTGCCTGCTCTGCCGGACCGGCCTTTGAAGGCGGCGATATCAGCTGCGGTATGCGTGCCACAGACGGTGCCATTGAAGCCTGCACGATTGATAAGGAGACCATGGAGCCGACCTTTAAGATCGTGGGAGAGCCCGGGCAGAAACCGGTGGGCCTCTGCGGATCCGGTATCATTGATGTGATCTGCGAGCTGTTCCGCTGCGGAATTATCAATGCAAAGGGTATCTTTGTGCGGGAAGGCAAGCGCGTACGTCATAACATACATGGCATGGGCAGTTATGTACTGGCCTATAAGGAAGAGGCGGCTTCCGTTAAGGATATCGAGATCACGGAAGTAGATATTGACAACTTCATCCGGGCGAAGGGAGCCATCTTCTCGGCCATCAATATCATGGTATCTTCGCTGGACTTTGATGTATCGATGATTGATGATATCTATGTTGCCGGTGGGATCGGCAGTGGCATCAATATGAAAAATGCAGTGATGATCGGCATGTTCCCGGATGTGGAACTTTCCAAATTCCATTACATTGGCAACTCCTCTCTGTCCGGAGCTTATACCATGCTGCTGTCCAACCAGGCAGAAGCCAAAGTGCAGGAACTTGCCAGCGGCATGACCTATATGGAACTCTCCACGAATCCTTTCTATATGGATGAATTTGTGGCGGCCTGTTTCCTCCCTCACACCAATGCCAGCCTGTTCCCTACCGTGGCGGAGGCGATGGCTGAATAGTGTCTGCAGATGCCGTTTCTTATAATTAACAGAAAGAAGATATAAAAATATAGATGGTAGATAAGAAGACAATAAAGAATAATAAAGAAGAAGTGCCGTGGGAACATTATCTCTCTCTGTTCGGACAGATCGATCCGGAGGAGGCATCCGCCCGCTGCCATATTCCCTATGACCGCGAGAGGGGAGATTTTCTGGTGCGTATGCTGGAGGTTGACTACCGGGTTCATTTTCCGGATTTCACTGTGACGACAGAGGAGGAAGGGTTTGCGGCACTGCGGGACCTGCCAGCCGCCAGGATTCTGGTGGCGCACCACCTGATCGAGGGGAGCTATCACCCGGCGACGGGACGGATGATTACCTTCCGCGAATCCCCCTGGGGGGAGATATACCACGTGCAGTTTTCCGGCCGGTGCCTGTCGAGACTGGCCTTCGGCTTCGGTTTTAAGCTGCCGGAACTGGTGAAAGCCATGGAGGCCCTTCATGGGGAGAAACTTCCCACTGGAGATGTGGGCTACCGGTTCCGCTTCATGCCGGATTACACGATGGATTTCCTGCTCTGGGCTGGCGATGATGAGTTTCCTCCTTCGGCACAGATCCTTTTTTCTGACAATATCCCTCCCTCATTTGCCCCGGAGGATCTGGTGGTGATGGGAGATATATCCATTACCACAGCGAAAAAGCTCTCATAAACGGAAGGAGACAGAAGGAACAGTATGAGAACCTATGAAGAGACCCTGGCTTTTATTCACAGCGTTTCCTGGAAGGGCAGCAAACCGGGGCTGGAACGCACACAGGAACTTCTGGCCCGCATGGGCAACCCCGAGAAAAAACTGAAATTTGTGCATATTGCGGGAACCAACGGAAAGGGATCTACCGCGGCGATGATTGCCTCGATGCTGCAGCATGGGGGATATCGTGTGGGACTTTATACCTCCCCGTTTATCTATACTTTTAATGAGCGCTTTCAGGTAAACGGCGAGAATATCAGTGATGAGGAGCTCATCGAGATCACGGATCAGATCGCTCCCCACGCAGAGGCAATGAAGGATTCTCCCACCGAGTTTGAGTTGGTGACGGCCATCGGTATGGTGTATTTTCTTCGGCAGAAATGTGATATCGTGGTGCTGGAAGTCGGCATGGGCGGGGAACTGGATTCCACCAATGTAATTCCGGTGCCGGAGGTGGCGGTAATCACTGCGATCGGATTGGATCACACGAAGGAACTGGGAGATACGATTGCAAAGATTGCCTCGGCCAAAGCAGGAATTATCAAAGAAGGCGGCGATGTGGTGATCTATGGACAGGATCCGGAGGCGGAGGCTGTCTTTGAGAAGGTGTGTGAAGAGAAACACGCCCACCTGCACCGTCCGAATTATGACACTTTGAACCCGGTGATGCACAACCTGAGCGGTCAGATCTTTGACTATAACGGTTGTCTGAACCTGAAGATACCGCTCCTGGGAAATTATCAGATGTATAATGCGGCTGTGGCGCTGACGGCGATGAGGGTGTTGAACCGCAAGGAAAAATGGTTTGTCTGTGATGAAGACATACGAAAAGGCCTGGCGGAAGTGCGCTGGGGAGGACGTCTGGATCTGCTCTCGGAACATCCGATTGTGATTGTAGATGGTTCCCACAACCCTCACGGCATCCGGGCCACGGTGGACAGCCTGAAGGAGTATCTGCCCGGAGAGAAATTTATCTTCCTGATGGGGGTGATGGCGGATAAGGATGTGGCAGGAGAGATGGGGATGATTCTGCCGCTGGCAGCGGAGTTCGTGACATTGACTCCCTACAATCCAGGAAGGGCTATGCCGGCCGAGGAACTCGCCCGGAGACTGAAAGAACTGACCGATGTTCCGGTGACGGCTGCGGCCAGTATCGAGAAAGGCTGTGAGATCGCTCTGGCCCACGCCGGAAGACATGGTGCCGTGTGTGCCATCGGATCTCTGTTCCAGGTGGGAGATGTTACCCGGGCTATGAAAGCCCGGCTGGGGAAATAGACGTATCAGGAAAACGAGGATTTAAGACTATAAGAAACCGAATAAGGAAGGGAGAAATACAATATGGCCATGTATAAGAAAACCTGTGAGGAATTTGTGGAAGTTCTGGCTTCGAATGCTCCGGTTCCGGGCGGCGGCGGTGCCTCTGCTCTGGTGGGTGCCATCGGTATGGCACTGGGAAATATGGTAGGAAGTCTTACCGTAGGAAAGAAAAAATATGCCGATGTCCAGGAGGACATTATCGCCCTGAAGGCAAAGGCAGACGCCCTGCAGAAAGAGTTCCTTACCTTGATTGACCGGGATGCCGAGATGTTTGAACCCCTTTCCCGCGCCTATGGTCTTCCGAAAAACACGGAAGAGGAAAAGGCAGAGAAGGAGCGGATCATGGAGGCCGCTCTGAAGGATGCCTGCAGTGTGCCCGTAGAAATCATGGAGCGCGTCTGTGAAGCCATCGATCTGCTGGAAGAGTTCGCAGCGAAGGGAACCGCCATCGCCATCAGCGATGTCGGTGTCGGTGTGGCCTGCTGCCGGGCGGCGCTGCTGGGTGCCAGTCTGAATGTCTTTATCAATACAAAATCCATGAAAGACCGTGCCTATGCGGAAGAGATCAATGAAAAAGCAGAAAAGATGATCGCAGAGTATACCGTGAAAGCGGATACGATCTATGCGGATGTGAGAGGACGTTTTTAACCTCTGACGCAGAATACAAAAACGTGTCAGAGAAATGCGCAGATATTCACGCAGGAAAGAAGAGGACATCGTATGGCAAAAGTATTAAAAGGGGCAGAGGTTGTTGCTGCACTGAATGAAAAGATTATCGGCCAGGTGGAAGAACTGAAGGCAAAGGGGATTCATCCGACGCTGGGGATCATCCGTGTCGGGGAACGTGGGGATGATATCTCCTATGAAAGAGGTGCCATGAAGCGCTGTGAAAAACTGGGTGTGGAGGTAAAACAGTATCTGCTTCCTGCCGACGTAGATCAGGCGACGCTGCTGGCGACCATTCATGAAGTGAACGAAGATGAACACGTACACGGCGTTCTGATGTTCCGTCCTCTGCCGAAACATCTGAATGAAGAGGAAGCCTGCCAGGCTCTTCTTCCGGAAAAGGATGTGGACGGTATCACCGATGGTTCCATGGTAGGTGTATTTACCGGACAGAAAAAGGGATTCCCGCCATGCACGCCCCAGGCCTGCATGGAGATCCTGGATCATTTCGGTATCGACTGTACAGGGAAGAAGGCCGTGGTGATCGGCCGCAGCCTGGTCGTCGGAAAACCGGCAGCCATGATGCTGGTTAAGAAAAATGCCACCGTGACCATCTGCCATACCAGAACCGTGGATATGCCGGCTGTCTGCCGGGAGGCGGATATCCTGATCGTGGCAGCCGGAAGACCGGAGATCGTAGATAAAAACTATTTTGCTCCCGGTCAGACCGTGATTGATGTAGGAATCAATGTGACGCCGGAAGGAAAACTGGTGGGCGATGCGAATTTCGCCGATGCCGATGCGATCGTAGATGCCGTAACTCCGGTTCCCGGCGGTGTGGGCACCGTGACCACCTCGGTTCTTGTGGGCCATGTGGTGGAAGCGGCCATGAGAAAAGCCAATTCGTAACCCTCCCCGGGGCTTGCGTAACCTGATTTCGGTATGATATATTTGCCCGGAAGGGAGGGAGTTACGTGAGAAATGTAAACCCGGAGACGTTTGAACAGTATGAAGCTTCTATGGGGCACAGAAAAACGGAGGATGCAGCCGCCGAGAAAAAAGCGCTGATCAACCGGATGGCCCGGGCGATCGGTCATATGGAAGCCGTCCGGCGTATGATGGAGAACGACAGTGATCCCTCTCAGATTCTGATTCAGCTGGCAGCTGTGCGGTCCGCCATTGGCGGCATCAGCCGGATTTATCTGCAGAATCATATCGAAGATAAAATCTGGGAAGCGGTGGATCATCCGGAGGATGAGACCTCCATGGAAGACCTGAAAAAAGTAATATCTTATTTTGTCAAGTGATGACATAGGGAATAAAAAGCTGAAAAAACGTACAGGATCCGACAGGAGATCCTGTACGTTTTTTCACTGGACAGTCGCCTGTTTTTGATTTATACTGAGGAAATGAAAGATTTTTTGCCTGTTAACAGGAAAGAGATGCTCGAAAGAGGATGGAACCAACCGGATTTTGTGTATGTCTGCGGGGATGCCTATGTGGATCATCCCTCTTTTGGCATGGCAATTATTTCCCGTCTCCTGGAGTCTCTGGGATATCGTGTCTGTATACTGGCGCAGCCGGACTGGAAGAAGGAAGATGGAATCCGGGAATTCGGACGGCCGAGGCTGGGCTTTCTGGTCTCTGCCGGAAATATGGATTCCATGGTGAATCACTATTCTGTGGCCAAAAAGCGCCGGAAGGTGGACGCCTATTCTCCGGGGGGAGAGATGGGGAGACGTCCGGACCGGGCGGTCATCGTATACGGAAACTGGATCCGGCGGGTCTATCCGG
>CAMOYN010000047.1 GCA_946630035.1 uncultured Lachnospiraceae bacterium | reverse complement strand
CCCCTCCAGCAGCAGTTTCCCTACCCCATTGATGGAGCAGACCTGCTCGATGACCACGGATCCGCCCAGCAGGAAACCGAATTCCGAACCGGCCACGGTAATCACCGGCAGCAGCGCATTGCGGAGCGCATGAACCACAATTACTTTTCGCTCCGTCTGACCCTTGGACCTGGCCGTCCGGGTATAGTCCTGACGAATCGCTTCCAGCATCGTGGTGCGCGTCATTCGAAGGATGGACGCCGCCACCGGAAGCGCCAGAGTAATCGTAGGAAGAATATAATGCTTCGCCGAAGCATTTCCATAGGAGGGAAGCAGCCCCAGCTTCAGCGAGAAAAGAAGGATCAGCATCAGTCCCAGCCAGAAACCCGGCACCGACGCCATGAGCATGGACGTCGCCGTCCCCAGTATGTCGAAGATACTGTACCTCTTAACCGCTGCGATAATCCCCAAAGGGACCCCCAGAAGAACCGCCAGCAGAATACCCGAAGCCGCCAGCCGCAGCGTAACCGGGAAACGCATGGTGATTTCCTTGATCACCTCACGGTTCGTGGTATAAGTCGTACCCATATCCCCATGTACCAGATTCACAACATAGTTCACATACCGGACAAGAACCGGCTGATCATATCCGAATTCATGATTCAGCTTATCCTTCGCCTCCTGCGTCGCATTCGGCCCCAGAATAACCGAAGCCGGATCACTGGGCGTCAGATTCATAAGCAGAAAGACAATCAGGATGACCGCCAGCATGGTCGGTATGACAATCAATACTCTCTTAACTATGTACTTAGCCATATCTTTTCCTCACCTCTCGTCCCGGAATCTCATGATAATTCAGATTGTTATTGACTATAATCGCAATCTTTTAGTACTAATCGCGGTTATTTACGGAAAATATACTATTAATCCCCTAATTTGTCAATACTAACTTTCACAAATCTACGATGATTTGCACATTTGCCTAATAATTAACAATCTGGGGCGAGCGGGGAAGGGAGACAGGGGACGGTCCTCTGTCTCCTTATGTCTCTTGGATGTCGGGAGACAGAGGACCGTCCCCTGTCTCCTCCTGAGACAAAAAAGCTCCGGGGGCAGATGATCTGCCCCCCGGAGCTTTCGTGAGCTTTTTAACTTATCTCAGGCGTGCGCATCCTCACGGAATGTATACCCCGTGGGAATAAGCCGGCTATTTTTACGGTGTATAGATACGGTAGATCTCCATGATCTCTCCGTTTTCTACCCGGATCTTCGTGTTGTACTGCCAGAATGTGTCGATCTCGGTCTCTTCCATGGCTTTCATAAGTGCATCAAAGCCTTCCGCCACGACCGGTTCTGCGTCCGGCTTGGAAGCATCGGTAAATACCACGGCAGGATTGATTACCAGAGAGGTTTTCCCATGGCTGCTGTAGGTGTTCAAGTCATCCAGCTGCACCACCACGTAGCAGTTGCTCTCCTCCTCGGGCTTCAGCTCACAGCCATTTTCGGCTTCATTACCTCCGTTGATCACAACGGTGTCACCCTTCTCGATGGTCTCGATGGTAATATACTGACCATCCACATAGATCGTGCTTCCCACTTCCAGGGTGTTGACATCCACAATGTCATAGACATCTCGGGTAAAGATTTCCACACTCCCCAGGGTCAGACCCTCTCCGACGTTCATAATGTCTTCTTTATTAAAAGCGGCCTGATAGATGCCGTCCTTGACATCGCCTGCATCGAACTCTTCCCCCATGGGCATAACCGCTCCCTCCGGGATCGCGCGCTCAAACACGATCGGCTCCGGATGCTGCTCTTCCCGCCAGTCATACCACTCCAGGTTCAGACTCTTCTCATCCCCGGCAATCTTGAAGGCACCGGAAGTGCCTGTGACATAGGGATCACCCAGATCTGCCTCACCCTCGGAATCCGTAATGGCCGTCTTGTAGAACTCTCCGTCCGGATAAATGAACTCATCGAGATCGCAGTCATAGTACATCGTTCCGCGGAACACATAGGGCTCCTTCTCCGCCGCAGAGGTAATCTCCACGTCAAAGCCCTCTTCCTCATTCTTTTTGATATTCAGGAAGCTCAGCTGTTTCTCCTTATCGATCCATCCGCCAGCAACATAAGGCTCCATCTCCTCATCCGCCGGAGATGCCGTATAAGAACCTCCGGTGGCCTCCGTCACCTTACCATCTTCCACCTTCAGCGTAAAGGTATGTATCTGATCACACACCACACGGCCATAGTGACGGATCGCGACGGTACCCTCCCCGTCCGCCACCGGATCGTAGCGGACCACGTAAGTACCATCCACGGTCTCCTCCGAAGCCAGCTTCACCACCGCCTCGTCCTTCGCTTCCTCATCCGCAGCCCAGCCAAGATCATCCTCCTCCACCGGGATCCGGATCACATAACTGCCATCCTCCACCTCATTCTTAATCGTAGTACCCTCCGCTGCAAGGACCGGGACACTGGTGAAACCACCCAGTCCCATTGCAGCCACCAGAAACAACGCCAGAAATTTCTTCACAGCAGATACCTCCTTTAAGACTAGTATTATCAATTTCAATTAGAGTATAGCACCAATTACTTCAATCGTCTCTTAAGATTTACCAAATTTTGAGTCAGGAGGGACGGTTCTTTTTGACTCATTGAGTGCAATGAGTCAAAAAGAACCGTCCCTACTGACTCATTTGTGGTAAAAACAATAGACAAATTAACGATACTATACTAAAATAAATACAAAAGTCCTGAAAATCTCAAACGGGGGGTATTTTGTATGAAGATGTGGAAAAAGTGGGTTGCCGGCTTAACCTTGTTGTTTGTCTGTCTGGTGATATCCGGATTGCCGGTGCCGGTGCTGGCCAATGTGGTGACGAAACCGTCGGATCTCCTTGGGACCTGGTCGGGATCGTATATGGGGCATGTATCTGGAAGTCTGGTAGAGCGAAACATAAAGCTCAATATTGATTCTGTGGAGATGAGTGGTGCTTTTTCCGGTCTTGCTGAGATTGATCATGGCAAGGCATCTTATTTCTTTGAAGGGAAGATTAATATTGAGACAGGAAGCTTTTCGTTTAAAGGAAAGAGATGGAAAGTGAATCCTGATAGATGGTCTTTTTTAAGCTTCAACGGCGAGTATAACCGGTCTGAGAAAACGATGGAAGGAACGGTTGACTCTTCCAGCTCCCGGCCTTTTTCATTAAAAAAGGTTTCCGATGATTATGAAAGTCTGCGCGTTCCGGCTGTTCTGGTTCCCCGTGACTGGTCCGGAGAATATGACGGCCACAGGGACAGTACGGTTGTGCGTAGAAATATGGAGTTTCACATCACGGATATTACCGATGGAGAAGTAAAAGGTACGATTCTGATCTCCCCCTCGGATAAAGCAGCAGAGAACCTGGGCGTGACGGGAAGTTATTATTTTAAGGGAACCTATGATGAACAAACCGCTTATTTTGTCTGCCAAGGTTATGAATGGATCCAGTATCCTATTGGAGAGTATGTCACCAACTTCACGTTTATTAAGTTCAATGGTTATCTTAGCAGTGACCGAAAAGCGATTTCAGGTACTACCGAGTATGGAATCTGGGAAATGAAGCCCATCGATTACCAGGAAGAACCGGTGGTAGACTCGGGCTTCCAGTTGAAGCGGGATAATAACAATTTTTCTCATACATCCAGTTCAAAAGCCTCTAATCCCGGTTTCCTTGGAATTACGGGATATCCTCTGAGCGACAACTATTATGCCCGCCTTACCTGTGACGCGACAGATTCAGAGAAAAATGCGATCAAGAAAAAAATGGCTGACGAATGGGGCGGTTCCTGTTATGGGATCGCAGCTACCATGGGACTGCTCTATGAGAAAAAGATTACGATGGATGACTTGTCGTCCGGAGGGAGCAATTATTATTCCATGGAGCTTCCCTATAAAGACCAGAAGCTCCTGAATTCCATAAATTATTATCAGTTGTCTCAAAATATCGCAAAATACAGCAAGAGCGAGGCCTCCAATGCCATCAGCCATCAGAGATCCAACTTTGAAAAACTGATAAACTGGAACAGTAAAAATGAAAGCCTTTCCGTGTGTCTGAAATCCATGGTGGCGGATGCCAAAAAAGGACATGTGCTTCAACTCTGCTACTTGTATGATCATGGTGGAAAGACGTCCGGCCATGCCATTCTGATTGTGGGCTATGAATACAGGAGTGACACCGATGATTTCCGTCTGAAACTGTACGATGAAAATGGCCGCTCCGATTTTATTTATATGACGGTCAGTAAAGACTACACTCAGTTTTCTTTCACAGACGCCAACGGAATGGTGATAAACCAGGATACCTACATTTCCATCTATTATTTAGATTATTCGAAACTGGACACCATACTCTGGAAGAGTAATATATCCAGATCCGGGGCTGACGACGCCAATGCTTCCTATATTGTATTCGAGGCAGGAAAACCTTTTGAGCTTGTAACCAGTGACGGAAGTACATTAATCTATGACGGGAAGAATCTGAGCGGCTCTCTTCGGATCAATGACGTGGATTATATGCTGGAAGATGAGATGCTAAGCATGAAAATTACCACCTCAAAAATATCCGGATTCGAACTGACCGGGATAAATTCCGGCGTAGACATCGAGATTTACGATGCAGATAATTTCAAGGCGATTGAAGGCGAGAAAATTCAGACTATCAAGGGAGAAGTGGCCGGCGATGTTCAGCTTTCAGGCAGCCAGTTCCAGTTCAAAGTATATTCCTCGGTCGATGAGAAAAATGCAGCAGAGGAAAAGGGATTGGCTTCCATTTCAGCCACAGCCAGCGGAGAGGTGAATGTCGAAAAAGGATCCTCTACCGTTTCCGCCAGTTCTGAGAATGAGCTGACAGATATAGAGGTGGGTATTTATACCGGAACCGACCGTCAGACAACTCCTGTGGAGGATGATCAGAAAGAAGTTTCCGTAGATGCCCTGGAGGAGATCACTCCCGATGACAATACAAAGACGAAGGATATTACCAAGGCAACCGTTAAACTGAGCAAGACTTCCTATGTATATAACGGAAAAGCCAAAAAACCGGGAATTACCGTTACGATGGGAACGAAGACCCTCAAGAAAGGATCGGACTTTACCGTTGCCTATACAAACAATGTGAAAGTTGGAAAGGCAACTGTCACCGTAACCGGGACCGGTCAGTACAGTGGTAAGATAAAGAAAACATTCACTATCGTTCCCAAGGGGACAACCATCCGGAAACTGACGACAAAGTCCAGATCGGTAACCATCACCTGGACGAAACAGACAAAGCAGACCACAGGATATCAGGTTCAGTCCTCCACCAGTAAGAAGTTCACAAAGAAAACGACAAAGACAAAGACGATTAAGAAAAATAAAACGGTCAAAGTCACCATCAAATCTCTGAAAGCCGGGAAGAAATACTATCTTCGGGTACGGACATACAGAAAGGTCAATGGCAAGAACTATTATTCTGCCTGGTCTAAAACCAAAGCAATCAAGGTGAAGAAATAAGCACCGAAAAGCAATTGTTTATCCAGTAAGCAGAAAATATTCCCACCTCTTCCGGTGGGCGTAAACATCAAGAACATACAGGAGAGCAGCGGCGAGGACGAAACAGATGAAAAGAAGGATTTGGATCGGTATCGGAGCAGCCACAGCTCTCCTGATCTTTGGTATCTGGAATATGAAAGACAAAAAATATTCGTTGGAATACATCACAGGATGCACCGAAGAACAGATTGACTCAGCAACTCTGACGGACGGCACACCTCAGAACGCAGCAGAGCTTTGGGCCGATTTTGCCAGCGCAGAATATATCCGGTACCGGGGCGAGACCGGAAGTACACAACATATAACCTGGGTCTTTTTAGGGAAAGACGGAAGCGAACTATTCCGGCTGACCGACATAGGAAACCGCGGACTGATTACCATCACAAAAGACGGACAGGAAGCCGTCTACCGCATGAGTCAGTAGGGACGGTTCTTTTTGACTCATTGGGTACAATGAGACAGTAGGGACGGTTCTTTTTGACTCATTGCATGCAATGAGTCAAAAAGAACCGTCCCTATTGACTCATCGCGGAGCATGCCCCGGAGCATTTCTTCGATTTTTTCTCCCAGGCCGGCCTCGTAGAGGTCGGTGAAGAAGATGTTTTTGTTGGAGAGGATCGGCCGGAGCTGGTCGGTCAGGCTCTCGGGTTTTCCCCATTCGATGCTGGAGAGCTGTTCGTGGAGCATCCCGGCCAGGGGATCGGGAGCCAGCTCGTAGGTATTTCCCTTGTCATCGATCCCCATCATGTAACGCAGGAATCCGGCGATTCCCAGGGGGATCGCGACCAGTTTCGCGGCGCTTCCCTCCCGGGCTGTGTAGGCTTTTATGGTCTCGCCGAAGCGCACGCCGACGCCCTGGGAGATGTCCGTGCACAGACGCAGGTTGGTGTCTCCCAGATATTCATTCGGGAAGCGGTCTTCGAACAGTTCATCGGTAAAGGCCTTTGGGGAAATGATTCCAGGATCTTCCACGACCGGGAGCCCTTCTCCGTAAGCCACCCGTTTTCCCAGTTCCAGCAGAAGAGGATTTTTCAGCACATCGGCGAAGAGGTCGATCCCCAGAAGCACGCCGAAGGGACCGAGGGCGGAGTGAACCGGGTTTAGACAGGCGGTCACTTTCATCCGTTCCGCCAGATTGACCGTATTCCGGTCGGCCATATAAACGCCCTTCCCATGCTCCAGCGCCGGGCGGCCGTTCGGGAAATTGTCTTCGATCACCAGATACTGGGGTCCTTCCGCATTGATAAAAGGAGCAATGTAGGTGCGCCGCGATGTGATCACCGGCTGCATTTCCTGCACTCCCATCCGTTCCAGATCGTCGGCGATTTCCTTCGAAGGCCGGGGTGTAATCTTGTCAATCATCGTCCAGGGGAAAGAAACCTTCTTCTCATCGGAGACCCATTCTGCAAATTCCGCCTCCGCCAAACCTCTCTTCACCCACTCCTCCGCCACCGTCATTACAGAACTTCTCAGCAGCGATCCATTGTGCGAACAGTTATCCATGGATACCAGCGCGATGGGGCGGGCTCCCGCCTGCCAGCGGGCCAGCAGCATCGCCGTGACAATCGCCATGGCTCCCATGGCATGATCCGGCCCCTGCTCCATATCCGCGAGAACCGCCGGGAAGAAATACCCCGCCGCATCCCGCAGCGCATATCCCTTCTCCGTAATGGTGAACGATACCATCTGCAGATCCGGGCTGGTAAATATTTCTTTCATCCGCTTCCAGCACGCTTCATCCGCAAACTTCGCCTTCACCGCCTCCGCCAGACTTCCCAGCACCTTCATCTCCCGGGTACCATCCCCCCGCAGAATCACCGAAAGGGCCAGATTGTCATAGGGCGCGTAAATCTGATCCACCACGTCATAGTCAAAGGTCTCCACGCAGGTCAGTCCCCGGTCCAGATATCCCTCCTCCAGGAGACTATCTGCGATTCCCCCGATAAAAATCCGGAAAATATTTCCGATTCCGAAATGAACCCATCGCGGCTGGGCCATCGCCTTCTCCGCCACAGCCTCCACATCATATCCCGGCAGCTGAATCCCCGCTTTTTCCCACAACTCTCGCTCTTTAATACCCTTCCTTGTCAGCTCCATACGTTATCTCCTGATCTCCTTTTTCAGTCAGAAGGGACGGTTCTTTTTGACTCATTGTTTCCAATGAGTCAAAAAGAACCGTCCCCATTGTCTCATTTTATACGATGCGGTTGAACTCCGGTTCCACGGCTCCGGTATCTTCCGCGGTTTCCTCCGCCTGAGTCTCGGGTGCCGTTTCCGGTCCGTAGACAGGTTCTTCGGGGACAGCCTCGGTCTCCTCCATGGCGGTCTCCTCATCCTCGGCGTAGGCTTCTTCCTCGGCTTCCGCCTCGGTCTCTGCCACTGCGGTTTCCTCTACCTCTGCGGTTTCTTCTTCCGCATAATCCTCTTCCCCATTAACTTCTTCCTCATCGACCTCCGCATAAGGCTCTGCGACTTCCGTCTCTTCTACTTCCGTCTCTTCGATTTCCGTCTCTGCGACTTCCGTCTCTTCTACTTCCACCACTTCGCCGTCCTCTGCATAGGCTAGTTCCTCGGATTCCGCTTCCTCGGTTCCCGGCAGCTGGTAAGGGATCTGCATGGTGTGGATTTCCTCCAGCCAGGTTTTTCCGTTCATCCGGAGGGTATCAAGTGTATTGATCACCACACCCCGGACTTTGATCTTCTCGCCGGTGGCGCCATCGAGAGCGCTGCCCATGGCGCTGATCACGTAATATTTGTCTCCTTCATGGCCCAGATACATCATCTCGTGACCCGTAAGATGCAGGATCGCACCGGCAGGAAGGGTATCCAGGATCTCCTTCTTCTCCTCAAGATCCGCCTCTGCGACATCGTATTTATAGACCGGCATCGCTGCCTGCCAGCTGGTATTCCGGGCCAGTTTCAGACCGAAGCACTGATAGATGTCGCGGATATATCCGGAGCAGTCCTGCGAACTCAGCATGCCGCCCCATCCATAGGTATCACCCAGCTTTGTAAATGCCGTCTCCAGAATATTCTCTGTGGTAAGGGGCAGATAACCTTCACTGATTCCATACCGGGTCGGGATCAGAGCAATGGTCCGGTCATAGGAGCCATCCTCCGTACGAACCGGCATCCACACCGCACAGTTGTGGAACGGCATCCGCGCATTTACCGCAGCATCGTATTCCTCTTCGGACACCTTTCTCAGAACCGTTCCCATGGTCAACATCGCTCTGCTCGCCACAGGATTGACATTGGAATCCTCCAGATAAATCTTGCCGTCGGTGACGACGATGGCTTCCTCCGAAGGAATATCCCAGGCTGCCATCCACTCATCTCTGTCTTTGCAGATCGCGATATCCTCTGCGGCCACCCAGCCAACCACCGAATCCGAAACACAGAAATAATATTCTCCGTCATTGGAAATGGCCTTGATCGCCACCGGCTCATTCACCCGGAGGCTTGAAACCTGGCAATAATTGTAGTTCAGATCTCCCTTCTCATCCGTCGCCAGATAATTCGAAGGCAGTGCCATCACATCGGCCCGGTTCACGCAGATACCAAACCGGATTCTCTCCAGCTCCTCGGCATACTCCCCGCCAATGTTATTCAACATAGGAAGCAGATTCGTCCAGGAAACCAGCTCGCCCTCTTCGTCATAATGATTCTCCGCCAGCATGGCCGATGCATCCGCAAAGGCATTGGACCATATCATCTGATAATACTCCTGCCCTTTATAATAGGAAGAAGTCCGTCTCAGATCGTTCATATAGCAGTCCGGCGTCTGCAGAATCGCCTGATTGATCTCCTCGATCTGCGCCGGCTCCGCCAGAATCCGGGCATCCTCCTCCGGATTCTGCAGCCAGAATCCCGGGTCCTCCATCTCCTCCGTCACATCCGGCATATACATACCATCCGCCCGGATCGATAATCCGCCACAGGTGAGTGTCACCATACAGGCCAGCGCCACACCCGCTGTCCAGCCTCTTCTTTTATACCACTTTTTCATCCATGATCCTCCTTCTGCCCTGATATATTTCACAAAACCGTTCATCTTCGCTTTTTGCATAATCATTATTTAAGTAATTGCTTTTCACAAAATTACTCTCGCAGAAATGCACTTTCGCAATTCGATGATCTTTTTCTATAATACAATATAAATGTTCCAATTTCAATATAATTAGATCATCTTCGTCGGTAAATTTTCTGACTTATTTATCCCTGTTTCAGCGAATAGGTCCGGATGAACTGTTTTACATCCGCGCCACTCGCCATATAGCGCAGCAGAATCTCGGCGCAGGCCTGACTGTCACTGGCCGCCTGATGATGGTCCAGGCAGATCCCGTAATAATCACACATGTCATTCAGCTTATGGCTGACCCCCGGGAGAATCCGCCGGCCCATCTGCACCGTGCACAGATACCGCACATACGGTCTCCATTCAATCCCGTAGTCATGCAGACATTTTTTCAGGACACCCATATCAAAAACCGCATTATGCGCCACCAGAAGACCACTGGACATCCTGGGCTCGATCTCACTCCAAAGCTCCGGAAATGTCGGGGCCTCCCGCACCATTTCCGCACGGATTCCCGTAAGACGCGTATTAAAATAATCAAAATGCGTCTCCGGATTCACCAGGGAATCATACCGCTCTACAATCTCCCCATCTTCAATTACGGTAATCCCGATAGAACTCATCCGGTGATTCATCCGGTTGGGCGTCTCCACATCAAAGGCAATAAAACGTGACATCTCCTAAACCTCTTTCTCCTATGGAATACTTTTAATTCTAACATATAAATTTGATTTTTTCAGTAGAATTATCCCCCTCTATTGCTTTTCTGTATGGTATCTGCTAGAATAAATTATCATAATTATAATGATTTTTGTGTTATTTTTATGAGCATAGTCCAATTTTGGATCAAGAATCGGAAAGGAGATGACTCTTTATGAAAAAACGGTTTTTGCTGATCCTTCTCAGCCTGTCGCTGTTACCTGTGATGCTGACCGGAAAGCCAGTCCTCGCATCCGGTGACGGTGCCTACTCCATCACCTGCATCAACTGTATCGCGAAGAATTTCTTCTATGAGGTCGTGACCAGTGCCAATGAGGGAGATCCGATCGATGTTTACGTCAGTTCCGATGCCGTTCCCGATCCCGGCAAATATTTTACTAATTATTTTGCCATGGATGGCGAACCGATCCCACAGGATTATCCCGGAAACTGCCGCTTCACGATGCCGGCCCACGATATCACTCTGACCGCTCTTCAGCAAGATCTGACCGCACCGGTTCTGGATCTGACGGGCACTCAGCCGGTCAAGGCCAGCAATGTGCTGCTGGGCTACTGTGAAATGCTGGAAGAAGCGGATCCCACGATTCACTGGATGGAATATACCGGCGAAGATCAAAGGTATTCCTACCTGCTGGATCTGAACGAAGATCACACCGCCGACATCGGGTGCAAATTCCTGAATTCCGCGGCCACTGACGCCGAAGGAACGATCACAAGACTGCCCGGCGCAGACAAGATCACCAAAGACATCTCGGTTTCTTTCTCCCAGATGAAAGATAGTACATGTCCTTTTTCCAGTGTCACCTTTAAGATTGCCCGGGCCGAGGATATCCAGCCCGAACCGGTAAAGAAATATACCATCACCTTCAAAGCCAACGGCGGCAAGGGCAAGATGGCTTCCCAGACCGTCGAAGCCGGCAAAAATATTAAACTCCCGGCTAACGCATTTACCAGAACCGACTACTCCTTTGCCGGCTGGAACACCAAGGCCGACGGAAAAGGAACCGCCTATAAGAACAAAGCCACCCTCACGATTTCTCAGAACACTACACTTTATGCCCAGTGGAAAGCCGACGTCATCGCACTGAAACTGGACGACGTCAAAATCAGCAAGAGCGCCAAAAAGCTTGCCCTCCGGGCGACCCTCACCATCAATGGCAAAGCCGCCAAGAGCAAGAAGCTCACCTTCCAATTCGGAACAACCAGGTACTCCGCCACCACCAATAAAAAAGGCATCGCATCCGCCACGGTAAAGAGCTCTGTACTGAAAAAACTGACCGTCGGAAAGAAAGTGAAGATCACCGTCACCTACAATAAGACAAGCATCAAAAAGAGTTTTAAAGTGAAGAAATAACACAAAACCACGAACAACCCGCAGACCGCCATCGGGGACAGATCCCGGTGGCACATTCCTCTCACGACGGAAGTCACGAGAATCCTGCGTCAGAGATTGAAAGGAGGATCCCATTGAAAAAGAAAGGCATTTTCTTTATCCTTTGGCTTTTTATCTTCAGCTGTCTTTGTCTGCCCGCTGCTTCCACACAGGCAGCAAAAAAAGTGACCGTCGACGTCATGTCTCAGATGAGATTCAAAGCCTATACCGGAGATGGGATGGTAAATGTAGATTTTACTTATACAAAAAAAGGACTGGTAAAAACCAAGTTCGTCCATTCTCCGGATAACAATCAGATCCCCCAGGTGAAAACCACTTATACCTACAACAGTAATAACATGGTCACTTATTCGGAGGTCTACCTGGATGGAAAAAAGGCGGCAGCGGTTACGTATAAATACAACGCGAAAAACCAGCTTATCTCCCGCAAAACCAGTTCCACTGACGGCCCCGCCATTGTTATTACGGTAAAGTATACCTACAAAAAAGGCGTTCTCGCCTCCGCCACCAGTACTTACAAAGGCACTCAGTTTGATCCGACCCTGACGACTTTCACCTTTAATAAAAAGGGCCAGCCCACAAAGATTGTCATGGAAGGAGCTGAAAAAAGTGACTTCAAGAATATATACTCTTATAAATTTGACAAGAACGGATATATGAAATCCCAGACCTACAGCAACAACGAAGGGAAAGGAACCGTAACCCGCAAACTGACGTACAAGAAAGGAAAACTGGCAAAATATCAGGACACGGATAAGGCAGGAAGCAATGTCTATATGGATAATGCAAGAACCATTACCTGGAAGCAACTGTCCGTTCCCGCCAGTGTAGCCGATCTCATCGACCGACAGCAAAAAGAGATCATAAATACGATTATTCATTACTCCCTGCTTCTGGGAAATGATTATATGTAAAAAGTCAGAAACCCACCTCCCGCCACCGGGACCAGGTCCCGGTGGCGGCCCCCGGCCAGTCCGAAGGGACGGTTCTTTTGGGACAGAGGGACGTTCACCTTGTCCCAGTTGTGTGACAACTGGGACAAGGTGAACGTCCCTCTGTCCCAAAAAAGAGCCGTCCCTTCGGACTCGTCTGGCTTGTTTATCCGTTTTCGCTGAGAAGCATTTTCTGATACTCCTCCAGCTTCGTCAATATCTCCTCCGCACTTTTCTTTCCAAGATTCCGGATTTTCATCAGGTCTTCCACCGAAGAAACCCGAGCCATCAGATCTTCGATCGTGCCGATGCCGCTTCGCTTCAGGCAGTTATAGGACCGCACCGAAAGATTCAGCACATCGATACTCTCCGCAAGCAGCGGCTTTCCCATGTGAATGGAGATCGTCCTCGTCTTCCCCTCCAGATCCTTCGTCCGGCAATACTTCAGATTCGTATAACCCCGGTTATCCTCTTTCCAGATACTCCGCTGCAGGTACTCCCTCACCCAGGGTGTATAAGAATTCACATCCCATGTCTTCTTCGCCATCCAGGTACTCTTTTCCTGTTTCGTCATGGCCCGACACTCTTCACCGCTGCGTTTTTTCACCACCCGCGCCCGCTCATTTAACGTTTGATATTGTTTCTCCTGACGAGAGATCTGCTTCATATTCGATGCCTCCATCCAAATCCATCAGAGTGCTCAGGATCAGG
>CAMOYN010000046.1 GCA_946630035.1 uncultured Lachnospiraceae bacterium | reverse complement strand
GAAGACCGTACGTAAGATGATCCTGAAGGATCACAAACGTCCCGACGGCCGTGCCATCGATCAGATTCGTCCGCTGGCAGCCGAGATCGATCTTCTGCCCCGGGTACACGGCTCCGGTATGTTCACCCGCGGCCAGACCCAGATTCTGAATGCCTGCACTCTGGCTCCCATGTCCGCCGCTCAGAAAATTGACGGACTGGATGAGACCGTTACCAGCAAGCGCTATATGCACCACTATAATTTCCCGTCCTGGTCGGTAGGCGAGACCAAGCCTTCCCGCGGACCGGGCCGGAGAGAGATCGGCCACGGCGCATTGGCAGAGAGAGCCCTGATGCCCGTTCTGCCCAGCGTCGAGGAATTCCCCTATGCGATCCGTACCGTTTCGGAGACCATGGAGAGCAACGGCTCCACTTCCCAGGCCAGTGTATGCGCTTCCTCCCTGTCACTGATGGCAGCCGGTGTACCGATCAAATCCATGGTGGCCGGTATTTCCGTAGGTCTGGTGACCGGTGAGACCGATGACGATTATCTGGTACTGACCGACATCCAGGGCCTGGAAGATTTCTTCGGTGATATGGACTTCAAGGTAGCCGGTACCCACAAGGGTATCACAGCCATCCAGATGGATATCAAGATCCATGGCCTGACCGAGCAGATTATCCAGGAAGCACTGACCCGCACCCGCGCCGCCCGTCTGTATATCATGGACGAAGTGATGGCACCGGTGATCAGCGAACCTCGTCCGGAGGTCAGCAAGTACGCTCCGAAGATCTGCCAGATCAACATTGATCCGGAGAAGATCGGTGATGTCATCGGCAAGCAGGGCAAGGTGATCAACAAGATCATCGAGGACACCGGTGTTCAGATTGACATCGAAGAGGACGGCAGCGTAGCCGTCTGCGGCACCGACCAGGCGATGATTGACAAGGCTATCAAGATCATTGAGACCATCGTCAACGATGTGGAGGTCGGACAGGTCTTCACCGGAAAAGTAGTTCGTATCATGAACTTCGGCGCATTCGTAGAGCTGTGCCCCGGCAAAGACGGTATGATCCATATCTCCAAGCTGGCAAAACGCCGTGTGGCCAAAGTAGAAGATGTTGTAAATATCGGAGATGAAGTTACGGTAAAAGTCATCGAGGTAGACCGGATGGGCCGGATCAACCTCAGCATGAAGGATGTAGCTCAGAACGAAGAAAAATAAGATTTTTAAAAGGAATCCGGTTTGACCGGATTCCTTTTTTTGTCCGGAAATTTCGAAGAAATTTTCGGCGGCTTCTGTCACAAAAAACTTTGCGCTTGCATTAATTGTAGGAAACTATCGTGTAATCAATGTATAAATAATTAATAAACGATGAATTATATTAATAAATCGGGAGGAAATAGTTGATTAATTCAATGCGATGCGATAAAATATGCAACGATGTATCTAGCAACTATATTATCATTTTTTTGTCATGTAGATCAGAGTATATGAAGATTAGCTGCAGTGAAGAATTGGTTTCCTGGCTGGCCGGAAGAAAAAAACAGATTATTTCGGTGGAAGTGGCTGTGAGCAATGCCTCTGATTTTGAAGTGGCGGAGATTTATCTGCGGCTGGTGGATGACCGCTTTGCGGCCTATCTGACCGGCGAAAAACGCTATCGTGAGGTGATGGCAGACCGGGTGAAAGTATTGCTGCCCCCTTATCATCTGCAATATGACGATGTCTTGCGTTTTGATCTGAAAAAGAAATGGCTGTTTCAGCAGATCACATGGCAGGGTATCCGGCTGTAGGGAATAAACCTGCCTGGTATCCGAGGGAATCTGTAAGTTCCGTCAGGAGGAAGTTATGAAGATCTATTCAATAAAATCAGAACCCAGCAAGGACAGTGCTCTTCTGGAGGACTATCAGAGCGCAAGAGAGATCGGGGCTGTCCGGATCGGGAAGGATTCTCTGTTTTTCCGCGTTCGTCTGCGTGTCTATTATATTCCCTACCGTGACATTCGCCGCTGCTTCCGGCGCGTCTTTGTGCTTCCGGCCAATGTATGCTGCGGAAAAGGCGATCTGGAGGTGGAGAACCTCGTGGTATGGGGAGACGCAGGAGAGCTGGCCCAGATTCAGCTTCCGGGTACGAGAACTGCAAAAGAGGTGATCCGCACATTGAAGGAACGGATTCCCGAGGCCGATTTTACCAGCCCTAACACAAAGCCGGAAAGCAGGCAGGCATGAACCGGCAGGAAGCACTGGAGGCAGTACTGAGCTCCTACCGGAAATATTATGACATTAACCGGGAAAACCCGCTGCCGCCCTTTGCGGCCGAAGCCGTTTTCTCCGTGCACGATGAAAACTATTTTCTCATCCGTTCCGCAAAGATTTCCGAATCCGAATCCTCGGAATATGCCTTTTTTGCCGAGGCAGACTGTATGGACGAGCCGCAGGTCCGGGAACTGGACCGGATCGCCTGGGAGGAAGGGCTGCGGCGGACAAAGCCCGGTCCGAATCACCGGAATACCGATATCACCCTGGTGATCCTGGCCGATCAGATCACAGAGGAAGCTGCCGGCCTGATCCGGAAAAACCGTCATTATAAGAGTTATTATATGGGGCTTCGGGGCTGGAACAATTATAAGCTGATTGCATATGAGCTTTCCACAGGGAAAATTTTCGCCAATCGCCAGGCAGAACCCCTGAAAAAGGTCATGGCAAATATAAAAAAACAAAACGAAAAGGAGAACTCCAAATGACAGCATTATTGATTATTCTTGCTGCAATCGTTTTGCTGGTCATCGGCTATGTAACTTATGGCAGCTGGCTTGCAAAAGAGTGGGGGATTGATCCCAGCAGACCGACCCCTGCAAAAACCATGGAAGATGGTGTGGACTACGTCGCTGCGAAGCCCGCCGTTCTGATGGGCCATCACTTCTCGTCCATCGCCGGTGCCGGCCCGATCAACGGACCGATCCAGGCTTCCGTATTTGGCTGGGTTCCTGTATTCCTGTGGTGCGTGGTCGGAGGTATTTTCTTCGGCGGTCTGCAGGACTTCGGTTCTCTGTTTGCATCCATCCGCCACGACGGTAAATCCGTTGGTGAGATTATCAAAGATACCATGGGCAAACGGGCACAGAAGCTGTTTATCATCTTCGCTCTGCTGGTTCTGATCCTGGTTATCGCTTCCTTCGTCAACGTCGTTGCCGGAACCTTTATGACGGCAGCCGGTGATGACGGCACCATGGCCCTCGGCTTTGTGATGAATCCGACCCGGAACCAGACAACCGCTATGGTTTCTGTTCTTTTCATCGTTCTGGCTGTGATCTACGGTATGATGACCACCCGTGGCGGCATGAAGACCAGCACGGCTACCGTGATCGGTATCGCCGGTATCATCCTGTCTCTGATAATCGGACTGAATGTCGGCCTGGCCCTGAGCCGTACTGCCTGGATCATCCTGATCGGTGCCTATATCACCATCGCATCTCTGATTCCTGTGTGGATCATGCTGCAGCCCCGTGACTATCTGTCCAGTTTCCTGCTGTATGCGATGATGATCGTTGCCGTCGGCGGCATCCTGTATTCCGCCTTTACCGGAAGCGCCAGCTTCCAGCTGCCGGCTTTCAACGGTTGGACCGTAAACGGCAACTTCCTGTTCCCGACTCTGTTTATCACGGTTGCCTGTGGTGCCTGCTCCGGTTTCCATTCGCTGATTTCCACCGGTACTTCTTCGAAACAGCTGGAAAATGAGTCCCATGCCAAGGCCATCGGTTATGGCTCCATGCTGATCGAATCCGCTCTGGGTGTCATTTCCCTGATCGCCGTCGGTATGCTCGGAACCGGTTACAGCAGTGAACTGGGAACACCGGCGAATGCCTTTGCCAATGGTATCGCAGCCATGTTCCACGACAGCTCCGTTATCGCGGCTCTGCTGACCCTGGCTGTCTCCGTATTTGCTCTGACTTCTCTGGATACCGGTACCCGTCTGTCCCGTTTCATGTTCAGTGAGCTGTTCCTGAAGGACGGCGAGGCAACCTACAAGGATGCCACCGGTGCCCGTGCCCTTCTGGCTCATCCCCTGGTAGGTACTCTGATCATGGTTGTGATCGGCTGTATCCTGGGTGGTCTGAGCCTGTCCCAGATCTGGGGTCTGTTCGGCGCTGCCAACCAGCTTCTGGCCGGTATCGCTCTGCTTGCCGTCTGCGCATGGCTGGGTGAGGTAGGAAAGAACAATAAGATGTTCTACTTCCCGATGTGCTTCATGCTGGTGGCAACCCTCAGCTCCCTGTGCCTTACCATCAAGGCAAAATTCGGTGTTATCGGCAGTTATGCTGCCAATCACGCCGATGCTGCTGCGAAAGCTGCCGATCCTCTGTGGGGACATTATTTCCAGTTGATTTTTGCTCTGGCAATGGTTATACTGGCAGTGATCCTTGTGATAGAAGCCATCGGTACTTTCCGGAGACAGGCTGCCAGAAAGTAATAAAACACTAAGTGAAACAATTCCTGTCCGGGATGGCGTACCCGGACGGGCCAGGGGGACTGTGCGGGGCTGATCATGTCCGGCACAGTCCTTTTCCGTGTCTTTAAGGTACGGGGACGCCGGACCGGATCCTCCGGAGAGCCAATTTTGAAAGGAAACATAAAAATGAGCAATCGTGAAAACGGCCGCTGGTTCCGCAAGGGCCTGCGGGACGGAATTCCTATCGCGATGGGGTATTTTGCTGTGGCATTTACCCTGGGAATTACAGCAAAAAGTATGGGACTTACGGCCCTGCAGTCGGCAGTGATGTCATTCACCATGCTTGCCTCTGCCGGAGAATTTGCGGCGATCACCGTGATCGGAGCGGATTCCGGTCTGATTGTCATGATCGTGACGACGATCGTGGTAAACCTGCGGTATCTCCTGATGTCCACCGCTCTTTCTCAGAAAATCGACAGCCGCACCGGACTGCTGCATCGTCTGCTGCTTTCCTATGCGGTAACCGATGAGATCTTCGGCGTAGCGGTATCGGTGGATGGTAAGCTGAATCCTTTTTATAATTACGGTATGGCGACGGTGGCTTCCCCGGGCTGGACCCTGGGTACAGCGCTGGGAGTGATCGCCGGAACCATTCTTCCGACCCAGGTATCCAATGCGATGGGTGTGGCTCTCTATGGGATGTTTCTGGCCGTAATCATACCGCCGGCCCGCAAGGAAAGGGCCATCGCGGTGGTGGTCATCGTATCCATGCTGGTCAGCTGGCTGTTCAGTGTGTTGCCGGGGATTCAGAACATATCCTCCGGCACCCGGATTATTCTGCTGACCATATTAATTGCCGGAGCGGCTGCGTGGCTGCGCCCGGTGGACGAAAACGGGGAACTGGGAGGAAATGAGAGATGAAGATATCCATTCCGGTCTATCTGCTGGTGGCAGCCCTTACAATCTACGCTGTACGGGCCCTGCCGATGACGCTGATCCGCAGGGAAATAAAGAATCCTTTTCTGCGGTCGTTTCTGTACTACGTACCCTATGTGACACTGGCGGTGATGACCTTCCCCTCCATTCTGGGGGCTACGGGAAGTCTGGCTACGGCAGCGGTAGGATTCGCAGTGGGCGTAGTCCTGGCTTTCTTTGACGGGAATCTGTTCCGGGTCGCCATCGGTGCCTGTGTGGCAGTCTATATCGCGGAGCTCTTCCTGTGATCGCAGGAGGGAGGCTCCTGGTATCATCCGATCGTGTATAGAGAAAAGAAAAACCCCCGCGAATCATCGCGAGGGTTTCGTGCATCTGATAGGAATCGAACCTACGCACGCGGCTCCGGAGGCCACTGCTCTATCCACTGAGCTACAGATGCATCCTGTGACGTTCGGAATTCATACCGAACGTTTTTATTATACCAGAGTTTTTGGAAATAGCAAGTACTTTTTTGGATCTTTCCGGTCTGTCTGGGTTCGCCTGATTCCTTTGGGGGCGAAGTTGTCCTGTTCTGGTCCGATGTATTGTTTTCTCCTTCTTCTCTGCCTATAATGAAGATACATATTCTCTGGCATCTCTGACCGTGGTAATGCCTTCCACTATTTTAAGAAAAGGAGATGCTATGCAACTGGAACAATTTGTAGAAAAGATGGTAGAGGGACTGAAAAGACGGGCAGAGGATGGAGTGAAGATCTGGAGCGCGCCGGTCTGGAAGAACAATGACACAAGAAAAGCAGCGGTCTACATTCAGGCGAAGGACAGCAATGCGGCACCGACGATCTATATGGAAGAATTCTACCGTAGATATCAGGATGGGGCAGAGATAGAGGAACTGGTATCCGAAATCTGGAATTTCTATCTCCTGTGCCGGATTCCGGAAGAGGAGCTGATGGAGATGGCAGACTGGGAGCGCATGAAAGATAACGTGCGCCTGGTTCTGCTGAATCAAAGCCGCAATGCCAACCGGCTGGCATCGGCCCCGGTCTTTCCGGTGCTGGATCTGGTGATTGCCTGTGGCCTTTTCATAACAACACAGGACGGACACGGCGGGCAGATTCTGATCGAGGAATCCCATCTGCCGATGTGGCAGATTGACGAAGGGGAACTCTTCGCCACCGCCATGGAGAACATGCAGAAAACCGAGGCCGTAACCATTCGTCCGATGTGGCATATCCTGCATAAGCTCGTACGGAAGAAAATGGAGACGGAGACGGGACCGGACCGGGACGATATGGCGGAGACTCTGGAGCAGAGCGAGAAAGAAGAGGATCTGCAGCCCCATCCTCTCTACGTACTGTCCAACGATAATCAGTATATGGGGGCTTCCGGGATCCTCTGCCCCGGGGTTCTTCAGAATTTTGCCCGGCAGCGGCAGATGGGGAAATGCTATCTGATTCCTTCCAGCATTCATGAGTTCCTGCTGCTGCCGCTGGAAGATGCCTGTGAAGCGGAGACCCTCCAGGATATGATCCGGGAGGTAAACGAGGTGGCTGTGCTGGAGGAAGAACAGCTGTCGGATCACCTGTATCTCTATGATGCAGGAAATGACAGAATTTCCCTGGTGGGGCAGCAGGAAAGTGTATGTATCGGGGAAATCTGTCAGAATCTTCTGGATTATAGACGGTAAATCGAGGATTTGAACCAGAATCTTTGTTGACAATCGAGAGCCGTGTTGTTACAATTAAATATAATCCTCCTCTCAGGGAGGGATATGAAAGGTGATAGTCATGGCTAAAGATTGGGATAAAGATGTAGAGTTGGATGACGATTTTGAAGACGTTTATCCGGACGAGCTGGCGGATTCCGAAGAGGAGCCTGAAAGTACCGGAGAAGATTTTGACGAGGTAAGTGATGTTCGTCCCCGTCCGGTGCGGAAGATCGAGACGGTGGCCGAGGATCCGATGGCGGATGGTGAGGATGACGAGGATATCTATTCCGGACGCTATCGCCGGGAGGTCTCTGACAAAGAGATGGAATCCCGTCGGAAAAAGAGAGCCCGGGCGAGACGGGGAAGGATCTTCCTGATCCTTGTGATTCTCCTGGCACTGGGATGCATTGCGGCACTGGCCGCAAGAGCCTTTATGAGAGGCAATCCCGGGTCCTTCGTGTCGACCACTCCGGCCGTGGAAGGGACTGCGCCCGCAGGCACAGAAGCCTCCGGCGGAGAGAGTGCAGCCGCTCAGGAGACAGAGGCAGCCCCCGCCTGGACCAGAGATTCCAACGCAGATGTTACGAAACTGGTGAATGAATACTACGCGGCTCTGGCTGCCGGTGACACGGCGAAGCTGTCGGAGATCCTGGATCCCTCCGTCACCGTGAATGCGGACCAGATTGCCCGGGAGACCCAGTTCATCGAGTCTTATCAGGATATCGGTACCTATGTGACCGACGGTGAGAAAGCAGGCGAATATGCCGCCTACATTTCCTACGCTATGAAGTTCAAGGATATCGCTACGGCAGCGCCGGGCCTGATTCCGGCCTATGTCCGCCCGGACAGTGAAGGGAAGCTTCGCCTTCTTCGCTATGAAGATTTTGACAGCTCCGTCAGCAGCTTCATGGGAACAGTTTCCAACCGTCCGGAAGTAAAACAGCTGGTTGCGGATGTGAACGCAGCCTTCGCCCAAGCCCAGGAGTCGGATGCCGATCTGAAGACCTTCATCGCGGCTCTCTCTTCCGGGGAAGTTCCTACGGAAGCAGCGGCTGAGACAGCTGCGGCGGAAGCGGCCGGTTCCGAAGACGGAAGCCAGGCGGCCGGAGAGTCTGCCGAAGCCGGAGCGGAAACCGAAGCCCCGGCAGGCGAAGAAGCCCCCGCAGAGTCTGCCTCCGAGACGACGACGGCTCCCCAGGGAGAAGAGACAGAGTTTAAAGAGGTAGATGATATCCAGTATACCACCACCCAGGTGAAACTTCGTAAGAAAGCCGTCCTGGACAATGAGACACAGGATTATACCATCCTCACGGAAGGAACCTGGGTTCATGTCATCGGTGTGGGAGAGAACTGGTGCAAGGTGGTTACTAAGAACGGAACCACCGGTTATGTATATAAGCAGTATCTGACGCCGGATAAACCAGCCGGAAATTAAACTGGACCGGTACGGCCGATGTACGAGATCGCGGCGCGATAAACGATAAACGGGCGGCAAGGGTTGCTGCCCGTTTTCATCGTATAAAAGAACGGATCGTTTTTGAAAGGTTATACAACATGGACGTAAATGAATTTGACTATGAACTGCCGGAAGAACTGATTGCACAGGATCCGCTGGAAGACCGCGCTTCTTCCCGGCTGCTGATTCTGGATAAAGAGACCGGACAGCTGCAGCATCGTACCTTCCGGGATATCCGGGAGGAGATTCACCCCGGTGACTGCCTGGTGATCAACAACACCCGGGTGATCCCGGCCCGCCTCTACGGCACGAGGGAAGGCACCGGCGCTCTGGTGGAAGTGCTTCTGCTCAAACGGATCGGAGGAGATCTGTGGGAGACCCTGGTACGGCCGGGAAAGAAAGCCAGACCCGGGATGGTACTGGATTTTGGAGGACAGATGAAGGGCACGGTGGAAGACATCGTAGAGGATGGCAACCGCCGGATCCGCTTCAGCTACGAAGGCATCTTTGAAGAGATTCTGGACCGGCTGGGCGAGATGCCTCTGCCTCCCTATATCACCCACAAACTCAAGGACAGGGAGCGCTACCAGACCGTGTATGCAAAGTATGACGGATCCGCTGCGGCCCCGACTGCCGGACTGCATTTTACCCAGGAACTTCTGGAGGAGATCCGGGCGAAGGGGGTACGGATCGCAGAGATCACGCTGCATGTGGGGCTGGGAACCTTCCGGCCGGTGAAGGTGGATAAGGTGGAAGAGCATCATATGCACTCGGAGTTCTATCAGGTGAGCGAAGAAGCCGCCGACCTGGTGAACCGGACCCGGGCCGAGGGGGGACGGATCATAGCTGTAGGAACCACCAGCTGCCGCACCCTGGAGTCCGCCTCGGATGAGGCCGGTGTCCTGCATGCCGGGAGCGGAAACACCGATATCTTTATCTATCCGGGCTATCAGTTTAAGATCGTAGATGCCCTGATTACCAATTTCCACCTTCCGAAATCCACGCTGATGATGCTGGTATCGGCACTGGCGGGAAAGGACAACATCATGCACGCTTATCAGGAGGCGATCCGCGAGAGGTACCGCGTATTCTCCTTTGGCGATGCCATGTTTATCCGATAAAACAGGAGGTTCCGTTACTATGGAAGAGATTCGTCTGAATAAATATCTGTCGGAAGCCGGCGTCTGCTCTCGGAGAGAAGCGGACCGGCTGATCGAAGAGGGGGCCGTGACTGTGGATGGCGAAAGGGCGGTCCCGGGAATGAAGGTCACCGATGGGAATGAGATCGAAGTCCGGGGAGAGCGGGTCATCCGCGAGGAAGAGCCGGTGGTGATCGCCGTAAACAAACCGGTGGGTGTGGTGTGCACCACCTCTCTGGAGGAGCCGGCCAATATCGTGACCTATGTGGGTTACCCCACCCGCATCTATCCTGTAGGACGGCTGGACAAGATGTCGGAAGGACTGATCCTCATGACCAATCAGGGCGAGATGATGGACCGGATCCTCCGGGGCAGCAATTACCATGAGAAGGAATATATTGTCACCGTGGATCGTCCCATCTCTCTGGAGTTTCTGGAGAAGATGAGAACCGGCGTGCGGATCCTGGATACGGTGACCCGGCCCTGCCGTGTGGAGAAGATCTCCCACAACCGGTTCCGTATCATTCTGACCCAGGGGCTGAATCGTCAGATCCGGCGTATGTGCGAAGCGCTAGGGTACCATGTCACCTCCCTGAGACGTGTGCGGATCATGAATATTAAACTGGGAAATATGAAACTGGGAACCTGGCGCCGGATCGAAGGAGACGAGTGGAGAGAATTGCAGCGTCTTCTGGCGGAGGGAGATCGCAAAAAGAAGAGGGGAAACCATGGACTATAGACCGATGGAGCGGATGAAGGAGCTGACAGAGATTCTGAATCAGGCTTCCAGGGCTTACTATCAGGAGAGCCGGGAGATCATGTCAAACCTGGAATATGACAGGCTCTACGATGAACTGAGAGGACTCGAGGAGGAGACGGGCGTGGTCCTGGCCGGAAGCCCCACCCAGAAAGTGGGCTATGAGCTGGTGTCGGAACTTCCCCGGGAGGCCCATGAATCCCCGATGCTCTCCCTGGATAAAACAAAAAACGTGGAAGATCTGGCGGACTGGCTGGGAGACCAGGAGGGTCTGCTCTCCTGGAAAATGGACGGCCTCACCGTCGTTCTCACCTACCGGGAGGGAACCCTGTTTAAGGCCGTCACCCGGGGAAACGGTGAGATCGGAGAAGTGGTTACGGGAAATGCGAAGGCATTTCAGAACATACCCCTCCGGATTCCTTACACCGGTGAACTGATCCTCCGGGGAGAGGCGGTCATCCGCTACTCCGATTTTGCCAGGATCAACCGGGAGATTCCTGAGACCGAGGAGAAATATAAGAACCCCAGAAATCTCTGCAGCGGTTCCGTGCGTCAGCTGAACAGCGAGATTACCGCCGCGCGCTGCGTAAGATTTTACGCCTTTTCCCTGGTCCGGGCAGAGGGGGTGGATTTTGCCAACTCCCGGGAACAGCAGCTGAGATGGCTGGCTTCCCAGGGGTTCGACGTCGTGTATTATGAGAGGGTCAGCCAGGCGACCCTGCCGGCGGTGGTGGTGAATTTCGCCGGGATGGTGACCGAGAGCGATCTCCCGTCGGATGGCCTGGTTCTTCTGATGGACGATATCGCCTATGGTGAATCTCTGGGACGGACGGCGAAGTTCCCCAGAAATGCCATGGCATTTAAATGGGCCGATGAACTCCAGGAGACGACTCTCTCCCATATCGAGTGGAGCCCTTCCCGCACCGGGCTGATCAATCCGGTGGCGGTATTTGAGCCGGTGCAGCTGGAAGGAACGACGGTCAGCCGCGCCAGCGTACATAATCTGAGTATTCTGGAAGCTCTGGAGCTGGGGGAGGGGGACCGCATCACGGTCTATAAGGCGAATATGATCATCCCCCAGATCGCGGAGAATCTCACCCGCAGCGGTATGGCGGCCCCTCCCGAGCATTGTCCCGTATGCGGCGGGCTTACGGAGATCCGTCAGCACAATGACGTCAAGGTTCTCTACTGTACCAATCCGGAATGCCAGGCAAAACAGGTGAAGAGCTATGCCCTGTTTGTCAGCCGCGACGCATTGAATGTCGACGGAATGTCCGAGGCGACGCTGGAGAAATTTATCGATGCCGGCCTGATTCACTCTCCGGCGGATATTTTCCGGCTGGAGGCCCACCGGGACGTCATCACCCAGATGGAGGGATTCGGTGAGAAATCCTTTGAGAATCTCACGGAGGCCGCCAGAAAAGCCAGAGATACGACCCTGGCACGCCTGATTTACGGGCTGGGAATTGACGGCATCGGTTCTGCCAACGGGCGGGAACTGAGCCGGGCCTTCGGCGGGGATCCGGAGAAGCTCATGCATGCCTCCCGGGAGGAACTCCTGCGGGTGGACGGCATCGGTGAAGTCCTGGCGGACGGGATCCTGGCCTGGTTCGGGCAGGAGAAGAACCGGAAGCTGATGCAGGAGCTGCTGGAAATCCTGACCCTGGAGCCGCCGGAACCGGTGGAGGAAAAGGCGGATTTCCTGGGGAAAACCTTCGTGATCACCGGGACACTGGTGCATTTTGCCAACCGGAAGGAAGCCCAGGCCAAAATCGAGTCAGTCGGGGGCAAGGTGGCAGGTTCGGTCAGCAAAAACACGGACTATCTGATTAATAACGATATACAATCTGGTTCTTCCAAAAACAAGAAAGCCAAGGAGCTGGGAATCCCGATTCTCTCCGAGGAAGATTTCCTCCGGATGCTGAACGAGGGCTGATTTCCGGCGGCCGGAAAAGGGAAGAACCATTACAGGAGGAGTGGATCATGTCGGATCTGACACGTTTTCAGCCGGAACTGTATCTTACCCAGATGGACAATCTGGAATTCCTCGTGCGGATCTTACTGGCGGCGGTTCTTGGTATGGTGATCGGCATAGAGCGGTCCCGGAGACTGAAAGAAGCGGGAATACGTACCCACTGCATTGTGGCGATGGCTTCTGCTATCTTCATGATTCTCTCAAAATATGCCTTCGTGGATCTGGACGCATCCTCGATTCCGGGTGTGAGAGGGGCTGACGCCGCCCGTATTGCCGCCCAGGTTGTCAGCGGTATTTCTTTTCTCGGGGCAGGTATTATCTTCAAACACGGGAAAAATTCGGTCCGCGGTCTGACGACGGCCGCCGGGATGTGGGCCACCTCCGCCGTGGGTATGAGCATCGGGGCCGGCCTCTACTGGGTGGGCATCGGTGCCTCCGGGATCCTTCTCGTTCTGCAGCTGGTGCTGCACCGCCATCAGTTCGGAGGCGATACCTTAAAAGACCAGGAAATCCGCATCCGCATGAAAGATGAAGAGAAAATGAAGGAGATCTTTCATAACTGGATCGAGCGCCATCAGTGTATCATAGAGAACAGCTCCATTGTCCGGAAGGATGACGAGATTCTGATCACTTTTGAGGTCCGGGCCGGCATTCCCTTTGACTACAACGACGGCATCGAATTTCTGCGGGAAGTTCCGGGCATTTCAGAACTGAAGATTGAAACCCTGTAAAAAGATACTACAGAAAAGATTCAACAGAAAAGATTAAACACTATGATAAAATCAGTAATATACGATCTGGATGACACCTTGTATGATTTTTATCCGGTCAA
Organism: uncultured Lachnospiraceae bacterium; assembly: GCA_946630035.1. Lineage (GTDB taxonomy): Bacteria > Bacillota > Clostridia > Lachnospirales > Lachnospiraceae > UBA3305. The sequence goes on along the minus strand of CAMOYN010000046.1, from coordinate 227 downwards.
TGCCATGGCCATGGACCGCCTCTGCCGGGAGGCAGAAAAGCGGTTCGGAATTCCTGCCGAGGAGTACCGGAAGCTCTATTCTTCCTCCTATCATGAGATATGCGATCACATGAGAGAGGAGGTTGAGCCTCTGAACCCGGAAGAAGTGGATCTGGGGCCGGCCCATGACCGGATGCTCCGGATTGCGTATACACAGGAAAAACTGAACCTGCCACTGTTTCCCCATG
>CAMOYN010000045.1 GCA_946630035.1 uncultured Lachnospiraceae bacterium | reverse complement strand
TATTCCGATCCCGACCTGCTGGTTTCCGGTACCTATGATCAGCAGATCCTGAACTTCGCTTCCGGCAAATATGCTTTCGTTACCCAGGGTTCCTGGATCGGCGCTACCATGACCAGTGCTGATGCGGAAGCTTATGCTGAGGCTGGCAACTTCGAGTGCGGCATGGTTCCTTACGCTTTCATCGAAGGACAGGACACCATTCTGACCAATACTCCCAACTGGTGGGGCGTTTACAAAGATGGTAACGTAGATCAGGCGAAAGCCTTCCTGGAGTGGGTTGCCAACAATGACGGCGGCCAGCAGATCATGGTAGAAAAGGGCGGCTGCGTATCCCCTTACAAGAGCTGCACCTTCATCGCTCCCGATCCCTTCGCTCAGACCATCGTTGATTACAACAACGCAGGCAAGACCTCTGCTTGGCATTGGCTGTCCATGAAGGATGGTATCGGCCAGAACGCTACCGGTATCGTTTTCCAGGATTTCGCAATGGGAAACTATACGAAGGATGAGTTCGTTGAGACTCTGACCCAGGTTGTTGCTGACTACTATGCACAGTAAGAAAATGTGACGGGACTATCTGACGTTCCGGAACATTGGCTTAACTCATAAGAAAGCTAAGCGGGCGGATGGTTTTGTCCGCCCGCTTTCACTTTATTTCCTGGAGAAAGGTGTATTATATGAACAAAAACACAGCAAGTCAGAAGATGCTGTCCATCATTCTGCTTGTGCTGGGTGTCGTGGCACTGGGTGTGGCCATAGTGCTTGACATGCAGCACAGCGATGCCGGCTACCGGGGATTCCTCCTGATTCTGGGTGCGATCCTGGTACTGGCCGGACTGTATTTCTTCCCGACGATCGAGCACCATCGTGCGATTATCAACTTTATCTTCCTGTTCCCTCTGTTGTTCACCTTTGTGATCACCGTTATCGTTCCCATGGCTCTGGGTATTTTCTACTCCTTTACGGACTGGAACGGTGTAAAGATGAACAACTTCGTAGGATTTGAAAACTACGCATCCATGTTCAAGGATCCGGCCTTTATCTGGTCCATCGTGCTGACCTTCCTCTTCGTGGTGGTCAACATGATCCTGGTCAATGTGATCGCGTTCCTGTTGGCTCTGATGTGTACGACAAAGATGAAGGGCGTGGATTTCTTCCGGGCCGCCTACTTCCTGCCGAACCTGATCGGCGGTATCGTACTGGGTTACATCTGGCAGTTCGTATTCAGCAACGTGCTGATCAAATTTACCGCCAGTGCCTTCGGTATGAGAAACTCCCTTCTGGCAACTTCCAGAAGCGCCTTCTTTGCCATCATCGTGGTTTATCTGTGGCAGTATGCCGGTTATATCATGCTGATCTATATCACCGGTCTGACCACCATCCCGAAGGATGTTCTGGAAGCTTCCGCCATCGACGGTGCGAATGCTACCACCACCCTTTTCAAGATCAAGATCCCGATGATCGCATCCACCATCACCATCTGTACCTTCCTGACACTGACTTCTGCTTTCAAACAGTTCGACGTGAACATGGCATTGACCAATGGTACCGGTTCGGTGAAGTTCCTGGGCAAGACCCTCTCCAACGGTACCCAGATGCTGGCACTGAATATCTATAATACCGCAATCACCAAGAATAACTACGCCCTTGGTCAGGCGAAAGCTGTTCTGTTCTTTATCATACTGGCCTGTGTATCCATCATTCAGGTTCGTATTTCCAACAGTAAGGAGGTGGAGATGTAATGAAGATGAAAAAGTCATCTACCGTAATTCTTACGATCGTGGCGATCGTGATTGCGGTCTACACCCTGTTCCCCTTCTTCCTGGTGCTGCTGAACTCTACAAAGAAGGCAACAGATATCGTGGCGAATCCGGTTTCCTTCGCGGGATCTTCGATCAGCCAGCTCATGGAAAACATCAACAAAGTTGTTACCAACTCGAACTTTAACTTCTGGGCCGCCTTTGGTACATCGGCCGTTATCACCGTGGTTTCCCTGGCTCTGCTGGCTCTGTTCGGCGGCATGGCTGCCTGGGTTATCTGCCGTAACAAGACCAAGTGGTCCACCGTGATCTACATGACATTCATCGCCTCCATGATCATTCCTTTCCAGGTCGTCATGCTGGCTCTGATTTCCACTTTCCGTGATGTCGGAAACTTCATCGGCATCAAGATGCTGCAGTCCATTCCCGGTATCGTATTTGCTTACTGCGGATTCGGCGGTGCCATGACGGTATTCATCCTGACCGGTTTTATCAAGGGTATCCCTTATGAGCTGGAGGAAGCGGCCGCCATCGACGGATGCTCTCCGGAGGGAACTTTCTTCCGTATCATCTTCCCGCTGCTGAAACCGGTTATCACCACCGTTACGATCCTGAATGGTATGTGGATCTGGAACGACTACCTGCTGCCTTCCCTGATGCTGGGACAGAACGGACCGGTCAAGACCCTTCCCGTAGCAGTACAGGCCTTCGTTGGTTCCTATGTAAAACAGTGGGATCTGATCCTGACAGCAGCTCTGCTTGCCATCCTGCCGATGATCATCCTGTTCATCTTTGCTCAGAAACAGATTATCAATGGTATGGTGGAAGGCGCTATCAAGTAATATGAAACGAGAAGCCGGAATTCTGCTCTCTGTCAGTTCTCTGCCCTCCCGTTACGGGATCGGCTGTTTTGACAGAGCAGCCTATGAGTTTATAGACCGACTGGCGGAAGCCGGTCAGCATGTGTGGCAGATTCTTCCCATCGGTCCCACGAGTTACGGAGATTCCCCCTATCAGGCATTTTCTACCTTCGCCGGGAATCCGTACTTTATCAGCCTGGATGCCCTGATTGAAAAAGGATGGCTTTCCCGGGCTGAGTGTGACGAGGCGCTGGCACCCGTGACACTCCGGAGAGTGGACTACGGGCTGCAGTACGTGAAGCGCCGGGAGCTTCTGCGGAAGGCCTTCCGGAACAGTGGAGGGTATCCGGAGCCGGAGCTGGATGCATTTATAGCAGAACAGTCGGAATGGCTCCCGGACTATGCGTTGTTTATGGCACTGAAGGATGCCCATCAGGGTGCTTCCTGGACCACGTGGGAAAGGGAGCTGGTGATGCGGGAGCCGGAGGCTCTGGAAGAGGCCAGAGCGCGGTATGCGGAGGATATCCGCTATTACGCCTTCCTGCAGTACCTGTTCTTCACCCAGATGAAAGACCTGTTGGTGTATGCCCATGAGAAGGAGATCCGGATTGTCGGAGATATCCCGATCTATGTGGCGCCGGACAGCGCGGATGCCTGGGCGGATCCACAGCTGTTCCAGCTGGATGAAAACAAGCAGCAGACCGACATCTCGGGGTGCCCGCCGGACGCCTTTGCGGCGGACGGACAGCTCTGGGGCAATCCCCTGTACCGGTGGGAATACCACGAGGCCACAGGATTTGCCTGGTGGATCCGGCGGATCCGACACTGCTTTGAGACCTGTGATATACTGCGGATCGATCATTTCCGCGGATTTGACGAATATTTTTCCATTCCGGCGTCGGCTGCGACGGCAGCCGGAGGCCACTGGGAAAGCGGCCCGGGGATGAAGCTCTTTACAGCACTCCGGGAAGCCCTGGGAGACCGCGAGATCATCGCGGAGGATCTGGGATATGTGACGGACAGTGTCCGGCAGCTGGTGAAGGACACCGGATTTGCCGGCATCAAGGTATTTGAATTTGCCTTTGACTTCCGGGATACGGGATCGGCGAGAGATTACCTCCCTCACAATTACCCGGTGAATTCCGTGGCCTACACGGGAACCCATGACAATGCCCCTCTGGGCGGCTGGCTGACGGAGATTACTCCCGAGGAACAGCAGAACGTACGTGATTATCTCTGCGTGCCCGCCTCAGAGGATCTGATCTGGCCTATGGTATGCGGCGTGCTGCGGAGCGTGGCACGGATGGCCGTCATCCCGATGCAGGATTACCTGGGATACGGGAATGAGGCCCGCATGAACCAGCCATCTACCTTTGGCAGGAACTGGCAGTGGCGGCTGCTGCCGGGTGAATTTTCACCGGAACTGACAGCTAAGATTCGAAAAGCCACGGAAGCCTATGGCCGGAAGGAAACAACATGAGTGGATTGTTTGACCCCAACGGACCGCTGATGAGCGGTCTTCGGAAAATGGCAGATGTCATCCTCTGCAACATTCTTTTTTGCCTGGTCTGCTGTCCGATCGTCACGATCGGTGCGGCGCTGACCGCCCTGCACGCTTCGATGCAGCTGCTGGTGGCGGATCTGGATGAAGAGGGAGACAGTGCGATCCGGACCTTTATCTCCACATTCCGAAAGAACTTCGTTCCTTCGACGGCTCTGTGGATGGTGACACTGGCGATGATCGCTTTTCTGATCGTTTATCATCAGATCGTATGGCCCATGGAAGGGATGATGGGGCGGGTGTACCGAATCACCTTCTTCATCCTGGTACTGGTTTTCCTGTTTGGATTTCAGTATTTTTTCCCGATCCAGGCAAGATTTCAGCTGCGGCTTCGGGATGTCCTGAAGAATTCCTGGCTGCTGTCCATCGCGGCAGCGCCCTGGACCCTTCTCAGTCTGGTTGTACCCGCCGCGCTGGTATATGTCACCGTTTTTATGAATCCCGAGGGATTTCAGATGGCCGTGTTCATCTGGGTGGTAGGAGGATTCGGGGTGGTCACCTATCTGGACAGCTTCTTTTTCCTGAGAGCCTTCCGAAAACAGGGAGTGTTCTATGGAATCCTGGAAGATGACAGTGAGGAACGCACCGAAGGAGCCCTGTTTACCGACGAACAGCACCAGAAGGAAGATCTGATGGTGCAGGAGAGTTCCTTCTCCGATCCGGACTGGAACCGGAAAGAGAACCCGGAAGAAGAGGAGCGGCACAGACAGTGGGTCCGGGATACCCGGGGCAGACGCCGCTGAGAAGCAGACGAATTCTTTAAATGTTGTCTGCATTGAACCGATTATAATAATTCTGCTAAGCCTGCAGTAAGTCCGGCGGGCTGTGCAGCCTTAGCGATTATGGAGGAAGTTAAAATGGCTTCGATTTCATTTAAAAACGTAACGAAGATGTATGAAGGCGCAAAAACCGCCGTCGTCCCGAACCTGAACCTGGAAATCGCGGACAAGGAATTCATCATCCTGGTAGGACCTTCCGGCTGCGGAAAATCCACCACCCTTCGTATGATTGCCGGCCTGGAGACCATCACCAGCGGTGAGCTCTACATCGGCGACCGGTTAGTAAATAATATTCCCCCGAAGGACAGAGACATCGCCATGGTTTTCCAGAACTATGCTCTGTATCCTCATATGACCGTTTACAACAACATCGCTTTCGGTCTGCAGCTGCGTAAGGTTGACAAGGCTGAGATCGACCGGAGAGTACATGAAGCAGCCAAGATCCTGGATCTGGATCATCTGCTTCAGAGAAAACCGAAACAGCTGTCCGGTGGTCAGAGACAGCGTGTCGCTCTGGGTCGTGCTATGGTTCGTGATCCTGCCGTATTCCTGCTCGATGAGCCGCTGTCCAACCTGGATGCCAAGCTGCGTACATCCATGCGTTCCGAGATCACCCGTCTGCACCGCAGACTGGACACCACCTTCGTATATGTAACCCATGACCAGACCGAGGCCATGACCATGGGCGACCGCATCGTGGTTATGAAGGACGGTATCATTCAGCAGTATGATACTCCTCAGGTTCTGTACGATACTCCTGACAACCTGTTCGTCGCCGGCTTCATCGGAAGCCCTCAGATGAACTTCCTGGATGCACAGATCGAGGAGAAGGGCGGCAAGCTCTACGCAGTGGTTGAGGGTGAAGGCACCAGCCGGATCCTGATCCCGGATGCCAAGGTGAACGCTCTGAAACCTTATGTCGGCAAGACCGTTATCCTGGGCGTTCGTCCCGAGCACTTCATGGCCGACGAGAAGCTGACCGCCGACAACGGCCTGCGCGTGAAAGTAGACTTCCGCGAGCTGCTGGGTGCTGAGTACAACCTGTATGTATTCTCCGGTGAAAACAAAGTCATCGTCAAGATGCCTTCCACCGAGAAACTGCCCGAGGGCGAGGAGATCACCATCGCCGTCAACACCCCTCTGATGCACTTCTTCGACAAAGAGACCGAGAAGGCCATCGTACACTAAGAATAACCGGTATGGTTGGGAAACCGCCGGGGACTGGCTCCTGCCAGTCCCCGGCGGTTTTGCGATTTTCGGAGACCTGTGTTTGCCGGCGGTTTTGCGGTTTTCGGCAGCCTGTGTTTGTCAGCGGTTTTGCGCTTTGCGGCGGTTTTGTGATGTCGGTATTTTGCGCATCCCGTCGGCCTGGGATGTATCCGGTGCGGGATTGTAACCGGCACCTTTTTCTGTTATGATAGGATTGCAGCGCATTAAAACAGCCATGGTAATGTGTTTTGCAGTGTGCTGATGATTTTTGACGAGGTGGTTGGATGAATTCCCTGGAAGAACTGCAGGAAGTTGTACGCCGTCTGCGGGCAGAGGACGGGTGCCCCTGGGACCGGGCACAGACTCACGACACTCTGAAAGCGGCCTGTATGGAAGAGGCGGCGGAGGTGCTCTGCGGCATCAATATATATGAAAAAACAGGAAATCCGGAGAACCTGAAGGAGGAGCTGGGAGATCTGCTCTTTCAGGTGATGCTGCATGCACAGATCGCGGAAGAAGAGGGAATCTTTACCTTGGAAGATGTCATCCGCGGGATCCGGGATAAGATGATCCGGAGGCATCCTCATGTATTTGGCGAGGACAGGGAGCGGGATCCGGAAAAGATCCGGGCGGCCTGGGAAGAGATTAAGGCAAAAGAGAAGGCGGGTAAAACCGATGTGACGGCTTATCTCGGGGAAGCATTTGATGAAGCGGATGAGATGATAGACCGGGCCAGGAAGAGAAAAGGCCTGTGATTTTACCGGAGAAATCCCAGAAAAATCCCAGAATAATAAAGTAAAGATAAAGGAGGAAATTATATGAACGAGAACATCACAAAACGCAATACACTGCTGGCGCAGAAGGTTATGAAGGGACTGCAGTCCCGGAATATGTCAGCCTACTATGCTGAAGACCGGGAGGAGGCCAGAAAAATGGCACTCTCTCTGATCCCGGAGGGTTCGACGGTTACCATGGGCGGCGGCATGAGTGTCCATGAGATCGGTCTGGTGGAGGCCCTGAAGGACGGTGCTTACAACTTCATCGACCGGGATACGGCGGAAGACCGGCAGGAAGCCATGCTCCAGGCCTATCGGGCGGATGTGTTCCTCTCCAGCACCAATGCCATCACCGAGGACGGTGTACTGGTTAACATCGACGGGAACGCCAACCGCGTCTCCGCCATCGCCCAAGGCCCGAAAAAGGTCATCTTCATCGTCGGTATGAATAAAGTCTGTAGTGACGTGGACGGAGCCATGAAGCGGGCCAGAAACGTGGCGGCACCCATCAATGCCCAGCGCTTCGGTCTGTCCACACCCTGTGCAAAGACCGGATCCTGCATGAACTGCAAATCCCCGGACACCATCTGCTGCCAGTTCCTGATCACACGATACTCCATGCACAAAGACCGGATCCACGTGATCCTCGTAAACGATACCCTGGGCTTCTGACGGAGACAGGGGATGCTCCCCTTGCCCGGGGGTTCTGATAATCGGAAGCAGAAACCGCCGCAGTCTGACTGACTGCGGCGGTTTCTTCCGTCAGGCGAAAGCCATGGGGGACAGGTTATCAGAGAACCGGGACAAGGGGAACGTCCCCCTGTCCCATATTTATTATTCGATGGTGTCGATCAGTTCCAGGGTGTGTTCGCGGTTCATCTTGCGGCACAGCTCGATGAAGGTATCCAGCGGTACGTTCTGGATCTGTTTGTTGGCTCCGCGGACGTTGATGGAGACGGTGTTTTCCTCGGCTTCCTTGTCGCCCAGAACGATGATGTAGGGATCTTTGTAGACCTTGTAGGCCTTGATCTTTTTCTGCATGTTCTGATCGCTGTAATCCACTTCGAAGCGGATGCCGGCTTCGCGCAGGGCGGCGGCTACCTTCTTCGCATATTCATTGTGGGTGGTACGGATCGGTACGATACCGACCTGTACGGGAGAGAGCCAGAAGGGGAAGGAACCCTTGAAGTTCTCGATCAGGATACCGATGAAACGCTCGAAGGATCCGAAGATGGCGCGGTGGATCATAACGGGACGTTTCTTAGCGCCGTCCTTGTCGATGTAGCTCAGATCGAAGTTCAGCGGCAGCTGGAAGTCCAGCTGGATGGTGCCCATCTGCCATTCGCGGCCCAGGCAGTCCTTCATCTGCAGGTCGATCTTAGGGCCATAGAAGGCACCGTCGCCTTCATTGATCTCGTAGTTACCTTCACCGTACTGCTTGTCCAGAATTCTCTTCAGGGAAGCTTCTGCCTGATTCCACAGCTCGATGTCGCCCATGAAATCGTCGGGACGGGTGGAAAGTTCTGCCCGGTAGGTCAGGCCGAAGGTGCTGTAGATCTCATCAGCAACCGCCATGATGTCGGCGATTTCGTCTTCGATCTGTTCGTCCATCAGGAAGGTGTGATCATCGTCCTGGCGGAAGAGCTGCACACGGAAGAGTCCGTTCAGCTCTCCGGATTTCTCGCGGCGGTGGATGACGTCGGTCTCGCTGATACGGATCGGCAGTTCCTTATAGGAATGGCCGCTGCGGCGGTATACGTTGATGGCGTTCGGGCAGTTCATGGGCTTCACGGCGTAGGTATTATTCTCATCGATGGGGATGATGAACATATTGTCCTGATAATGAGCCCAGTGACCGGAGGTCTCCCACAGAACCTTGCTGTTGATCATGGGAGCGGAGATCTCCTGATAGCCGTGCTCCTCGTGGATGCCGCGCCAGAATGCCTGTAGGGCATTGAACAGCTTCCAGCCTCTGGGAAGCCAGTAAGGCATGCCGGGAGCGGTCTCATCGAACATGAAGAGATCCAGCTGCGGGCCCAGTTTCTTGTGGTCGCGCTCCATGGCTTCCTTCACCCAGGCCAGGTGATCCTTCAGTTCCTGTTTGCTCGGGAAGGCGTACAGATAGATTCTCTGCAGGCTGTCCCGCTTCTCATCGCCTCTCCAGTAGGCACCGGAGGCGGATTTGATCTGGAATGCGGCGCTCATCAGCATCTGGGAATTGTCCACGTGAGGGCCGCGGCACAGATCGACGAAATCATCGCCGGTCCAGTAAACGGTGATCTTCTCATCTTCCGGCAGATCCTGAATCAGTTCCACCTTGAATTTCTGGTCGGCAAACAGCTCCAGAGCCTCGGCCCGGGTCAGCTCCTTGCAGGTCCAGTCCTCCCGGCGTTTGATGATTTCATGCATCTTGTTCTCGATGGTCTTGTAATCATCCTGGGTGATGGTCCGGGGCAGAACAAAATCATAGTAGCAGCCGTCGGCAATCTGCGGTCCGATGGCAATCTGTACATTTTCTTTTCCGAAAATCTCCATGACCGCTTTGGCCATGATGTGCGCCAGCGAGTGGCGGTAAACTTCGAGGAATTCTTCGCGTTCCATAATAACCTCCATATATTTCTTCGCTCCTTGCGGAGCGTATATTTTTTTCGGGATAAAAAACGCCCCTTAGTGTAGTACACTAAAGGGCGCAGTTGCGCGGTTCCACCTTTATTGCTGCTGTTATATCGAACAGGCAGCCACTCATTCAGACGATAACGGAGTCACCGGGCCGGATTGGGGCCTCTCCGAGGTGGTCTTCATCGCGGCGTCTACAGGGATACTTCCAGCACCGGGGCCTCCCGGGTATCCTTCTCTGGTGTGTCCGACCGGATTACTTTCCTCTTCACAGATTTGACGAAGACATCAGCGCTGCAGACAGTCACTGAAGTCTTAGGACATTATAAGACAGTCACCGGCATTTGTAAAGAGGAAAATTTGAGAGAAAGCCTCCTTCTGTTGTAAACGAATGATTGACAATGTGATATCAATATGATATCATAAAAACATCAAAGAGAGTACCCGGAAACGGATATCGGGTATGAAATAACAGGATAACAGGAGGTGTCTGTATGGAAGAGAAGGTTCTCGGTACAAAAAAGAACGGGATGATGATGCTTATTGTAAGTACGGCTCTTTATGCCCTGGCGTTGCTGGGACTTATAGTCGGGATCGCGGGGTCGCCGCTGGTGATGCTTGGATCGATCCTGTATCTGTCCCTTGGCTGGATTCTGTTTCTCGGCCTGAAGGTGCTGAAGCCTCAGGAGGCCCTGGTGTTGACGTTGTTTGGCCGGTATGTCGGAACTCTGAAAGAGACAGGATTTTACTGGGTGAATCCATTCTGCACGGCAGTGAATCCGGCAGCGAAGACAAAACTGAGTCAGTCAGGAGATGTGGACGGGGGGAAGAAACCGGTATTTACTCTGAAGACAGGCACAGAAAGCACAGAGATGAATCTGGCCAGTAAGAAGATTTCTCTGAAGGTGATGACGCTGAACAACAGCCGTCAGAAGATCAATGACTGCCTGGGAAATCCCATTGAGATCGGTATCGCCGTCATGTGGCGGGTGAAGGATACGGCAAAAGCCGTGTTTAATGTGGATAATTATAAAGAATACCTTTCTCTGCAGTGTGACGTATCCCTCCGTGACATCGTCCGGATGTATCCCTACGATGTAGCTCCGAATGTGGACACGACCGGAGATGGTGTGGCAGATGAAGGCAGTCTCAGAGGATCCAGTGAAGTGGTGGCGGCCAGGATCCGGGATGAGATTCAGGCGAAGGTGGCGGAAGCCGGCCTGGAGATCCTGGAGGCAAGGATCACATACCTGGCCTACGCGCCGGAGATTGCCGCTGTGATGCTGCAGAGACAGCAGGCATCCGCGATCGTTGATGCCAGGAAGATGATTGTGGACGGTGCCGTCGGCATGGTGGAGATGGCTCTGGAGAGGTTGAATGAGAATCAGGTGGTGGAACTGGACGAGGAGAGAAAGGCAGCCATGGTTTCAAATCTTCTGGTGGTTCTCTGCGGCAACCATGATGCTCAGCCGGTGGTGAATTCCGGCAGCCTGTATTGATATGGCAGCAAAGAAACAGATTCCGCTGCGGCTCTCGGAGAAACTCTATGACGCCATCGCTGCCTGGGCGGAGGATGATTTCCGGTCGGTCAACGGCCAGATCGAGTATCTGCTCACCGAGTGTGTGAGACAGCGGAAGAAAAACGGAAAGTATGTATCCGAGCACCTGGACGAACCACCGGAGCTGGATATCTGAGTGGACCTAAGGGACCTTCGCCCTGTCCCGTTTTCATCTCGTAAGGAGATGAGACTCCCACCTCTGCAGGTGGGAGTGCAGATGAAGCATGTCTCGGTGGGAGTCCAATCTCCTTCCGAGATAAACGCTCCGCGAGGATGCGCACGTGTGCGGCGCGGCAAGAACGCCGAGGCGTTCTTGATAACTCGTTTGCGGTTATGCAATCAGATGCTCGAGGATCTCGCCCATGATGTACCACAATGTTTCATAGTGCAGATGGTGGGGGGTGGAGGAGTCCCAGAGGAACTGGACGCTGACGGGGAATTCGTCATCGGCATCCCAGAACTGGAACCATACCGGGAAATTGTCAAAGACGGGAAGGAGATAGCTGACTTCACCGCCTTTTCTGGCGACTCCTCCCATGGCTTCGCAGGCGGCGGCCAGTTTCTCGGGATGACCGGAGAAGCAGGAGATTTTCCGGGCGAACATATCCAGGCTGACAGGACCGGCGCCGGCGGCGTTGGTGAGCTGCTGCAGGGTGCGCCACTGCCCTGTGGGGGTGGGGGTGCAGGGGGAGAGGCAGACCATGTCCAGGATGGAGAGCGTCTCGCCGAAATTCGCCGGGCGGTCCCCGGTGTAGATCCGGCCGCTGGTGCGGTCGATCCGGTAGGGTTCATTCAGAAAATTTACATAAATATACTGTTCGTCAGCCGGAAGAGGATAGCGCCGAAGGATGGCATCCTGATCGTAGGTAAGGAACAGACGGCTGGCATCTAACGACATCTTGTCATAGTTACTCATAGAACCTCCATGGGTGGTAGTTGCATTTTGACGTAAAATCGTGTAAAATGTATACAAATGCGCTTTATCCTATTTTAGAATAGGAAACGGCGGATTGTCAAGGATCCATGGTCTTTACAGACCGGAGACAGCAGATCGCAGGGGATCTGTGTTTATCACAAAGGAGTGAATAGATGATAATGAAAAATAAAGGGATCCGGTGGATGTTGTGGGTGCTGACGCTGGTCGGGATCATCCTGGGAAGCGGTCGCCTGACGCAGGCGGCGGTAACCTATGATATTCTCTCGGACAGCCGGGCGATCACAAAGGGAGAGGTAGTTACCTACGAGGTGACGATCCCCGTGAAATCCAAGGTACATCTGCATTTTTATGGCCTGCAGGATTCGCTCCGGACCTATATGACCCAGTTCGATCTGGTCTTTACCAATACGAACGGTCAGGTGGTGGAGTCTCTGGTCGACCAGGGCATTGAGCTGGATGATACGGATTATGAGATCGATCTGAAGGCCGGCAAGTACACCATGACCCTGACGGCGAAGCGATATAGTTCCAGTTTCGCATTTAATATGACAGGCACCCCCACCGGTAAGGTTCCTGTCAAGAAGCTGAAACTGAATACGAGAAAGCTTACGATGAAGCTCAATTCCACCGCGAAGCTGAAGGAGACAGCTAAACTGACGGCGACGGTGACTCCCTATTACAGCACGGAGACACTCCGCTGGAGCTCCAGCAATAAAAAGGTGGCAACGGTAAGCCAGGATGGTCTGGTGACTCCCAAGGGCATGGGAAAGACCGTGATTCAGGTGCGCTCCGGGAAAGTGACCGCAAAGTGCAATGTATATGTGACCGGCGGATGGGTAGAGTACAATGTAGGCAAGAGCCGGAAGCTCCTCCCCTACGTGCGCAACATCGAAGGACACGAGACAGGAACCTGGACCTCCAGCCGCCCGGCCGTGGTTTCCCTTACCAAGTCGGTATTTACTACCCAGAAACAGGGAAAATCTTTGCTCCGTTTTGTATGCAACGGTAAGACATACCGGCTGACCGTTTATTCCTATGATCTGAAGACTCTCTATCCGAAAGCCGAACAGAGCCTGAAGGAGTACTGGGGAGATAATGACACCCCCATCGTAACAGAGAGAGGCTATTATACGAAAAAACCCGGGAGCATCTATCTGCGGTATACCACAGAACTGTATCCCGAGCAGGTAGAAGAGTTCTACGCCTGCTATTATAAAGGAGAGTACTACTGCGGAGACGAAGCAGAAACTCTGATAAAGCAAGGAAAATAAAGAAACAGTAGAAGAGGCCGGGGTGTTTGCCCCGGCCTCTTTTTGTTGCAGGTGGAGACAGGGGACAGACCTGTGTCTCCATTTTTGGAGACACAGGTCTGTCCCCTGTCTCCCCCTGTCTCCCGTCCCCTGTCTTCCGCTAGTCTCCTTGCGTGCAATGAGTCAAAAAGAACCGTCCCTTCTGTCTCATT